>JASFUC010000049.1:0-8641 GCA_050050475.1 Nitrosopumilaceae archaeon | reverse complement strand
CTAAGAGAAAAGCAGCTCCTAAGAGAACCGCAGCAAAAAAAGCAGCTCCTAAGAGAAAAGCAGCTCCTAAGAGAAAAGCAGCTCCTAAGAGAAAAGCAGCTCCTAAGAGAAAAGCAGCTCCTAAGAGAAAAACAGCTGCAAAAAGAAGACGATAAATCTTCAAAAAAAATCAACAATCGTCATTTAGAGACGATTTGTTTTCCTTTTTCTAATTTTCAAAATAATAAAAAAGATATTTTAAATTAAATCACTTACACAAAAAATTTATGAAACTGTGTATTAAGAATTAAATTGAAAAAAATTGAATTACACTCAGTAAAGATAGCTCATTAATTTAATTTGGTCTTCAGTTGTAATAACATCTTTAGCAGTCAATAGTTCTAAAAGATCTTTGAACAATGCTTTTTGTTCTGAAGACATTCCACCTGCGATTCCTTTTTCTCCAGGTGGGCCTGGAGGACCGCGTGGACCTGGAGGACCTACAGGACCTTGTTCGCCAACAGGGCCTTGTTCACCAACAGGGCCAATTGGACCTGTTGGACCTCGCTCACCCTGAGGACCTTGAATTCCTTGAGGACCTTGTGGGCCTTTTTCTCCAGGAGGACCAGATGGACCTCGCTCACCCTGAGGACCTTGTGGGCCTTGTGGGCCTTTATCACCAGTTGCACCAGGTAAACCAATTGGTCCTTTTTCTCCTGTCGGACCAGTTGCCCCTTTTTCACCTTTTTCACCTTGAGGGCCAGGAACACCAGTTAGACCTTTTTCACCTGCAGGACCTTGCGGACCTTGAGGACCTTTTTCTCCGATGGGCCCTTCCAATCCTTTTGGTCCTTTTTCTCCAATAGGGCCAGGAATTCCTTTTGGTCCTTTTTCTCCTTGTGGACCCATAGGACCGGTAATGCCTTTTTCACCTTGAGAACCAGGAGGGCCCTTATCTCCTTGTTGTCCTGCAGGACCGGTTAATCCCTTTGCTCCAACTGGTCCTTGATGACCCTGTTGGCCTTTTTCACCTTGAGGGCCAAGTGGTCCTTTTGGTCCTTTTTCACCAGGAGGTCCTTGAGCTCCTTTTTCACCAATTGGACCAGTAGGACCAGTTAATCCTTTATCACCAATTGGTCCTTGAGGACCTTGCTGGCCTTTTTCACCTTGAGGGCCAAGTGGTCCTTTTGGTCCTTTTTCACCAGGAGGCCCTGTAATTCCTTTATCTCCTTGAATTCCCGAAGGTCCAACAGATCCTTTCTCCCCTGTAGGACCAGCAGGGCCAGTTAATCCTTTATCACCAGAAACTCCTTGGGGACCTTTGTCTCCTTTTTCACCAGGAGGACCTCTAGGTCCAAGCGGCCCTTTATCTCCTGTTGGGCCAGTTAATCCTTTTTCTCCCTTATCTCCCATTGGTCCCCGAAGGCCCACTTGTCCTTTATCGCCAATGGGGCCGGTTGGTCCTTTGTCTCCTTTTTCTCCAGGTGGACCAGAAAGTCCTTTGTCTCCTTTGTCTCCTTTATCGCCAGTTAATCCTTTGTCTCCTTTGTCTCCTTTATCGCCAGTTAATCCTTTGTCACCGGTTGTGCCTCTATCTCCAGATGGTCCTTTGTCACCGGTTGTGCCTTTTGCACCGGTTAATCCCTTATCTCCTGATGGACCTTTATCACCAGGGGGACCCTGAGGACCCTTATCTCCCTGAGGACCAGGTTGTCCTCTTGGACCAGGAGGCCCGGTTGGTCCGGTTGGACCTTTATCTCCAGGGGGACCAACAGGTCCGGTTGGACCTTGTGAACCAGAGGAGGTTTGAAAAGTTTGTTTTGGAGTGGGTTCACCTTTAGGTTTTGAATCAGTAGAAGAAGGTTCGGAAACAGGTGAGGGAGCGGAGGCAGTTGTTGGTTTTGGTTGTTTTAATGGAGAACCAATAGACACATCAAAAACAGAATTCAAAGAAGAGAGTAAATCATTTACAACAACCCAAATTTTCTCATATGTGTAAACAGATTCTGGAATGGGATTATCCCCAGAACCTAATGTTTCAGAAAATATTCCATTTCTAACTCGAAGATGAAAGTTTCCGCTCCAAAGAGAATGAAAAGTTTTATTTTTTATTTGATCTTCAGATGGTCTTTCAGATACAACAGATATTTGAACTTCATAGACTCCAGACTCTCTAAATGGTGCTGGTCCTTCAACATCTAGTTTAGAATAAGACACATCCGTTTGTGCGATTTCCAAGTATTTCTATATTTTCAAGGATTTGCACTATTGAGAGGCAGAGTGCTATGAGGATAGTATTTATCTAGATAAAATGTCCATTATCAGCTAGTGAAGAGGCCATTTCAAAGAAAAGCAAAGGAAAAAAAATCTGAAAGTTCAGAAAAAAAAGAGATTACAAGCCTAGTTGACGCAGATTATAATCGAAAAAAACTATTCAAGAAAGGAGTTAATCTCATGGCCGATGAAAGACTAGAAGAAGCTGTGGAAGTTTTTGAGCAGGCCTTAAGAATTGATCCGGATAATATTGAAACTTTAATGAAGTTGGGCTATTCACGATTCCATCTTGATGACCATTCTGGAGCACTAAGAGTATATGATAAAATTTTAGATATTGATGTTACAAATCCTGAGGCTTGGAATCTAAAGTCTTTAGTTCACTATGAGCAAAAAAAATATGCAAAGGCACTTGACTCAGCAGAAAAAGCAGTAGAATCTGATCCAACATATGGAATGGCTTGGTATAACAAAGCATGTTTTCAATCCTTGCTTAATCAAGTACCAGAATCTTTGGAATCACTGAAACGTTCTATTGAAATTGATGTAAAAAATGCAAGAAAATCTATCAGGGATAGAGATTTCTTAAATGTTAGAACAGAAGACGGATTTAAGAAAATTGAAGAAGTGGTAGTGTTGGAATCAATAAGACAGGGGTATCACACCATAGGAGCTATAGTATGGACTACGTTCATTGACAAAATAGATGTAGAAAAAGCCTTACAAAAATTAATGAGTAAAGGTTTGATTATTCAAAACGAAAAAAGAGATGGCCTTCATAGAATTCCTGTGTGGGACCTTGCACCAGATGTTGCAAAAAGAATGGGAGAGGAAAAGAAAGGATTGTTTGGAATTACAAGAAAGAAATTACCAACTCCTGTTAAAAATCTAAAGAATCTTAGCGAAGCAATTCAAATTGCAAAAGAGGCAATAGAAGAAGAAGATGTGGATAAAGCTATTGACATCTTTGATGAATTCATTGAGACATCAAGGTCTGGTGAGCCAATGATTGAGAATTTCTTTGATGAGCATAGAGAAATTAGATTGTGGAAGATAAGACTCAAGGACAGAGGAGTAGATTACATTATTGATCATAAAGAAAAGATGCTTGATTTGTTTGACAATATAGAAAGCACAATAACTAAAAAGCTGCGAGAGGAAGTAGCTTAATTATTCAGCAGATAAATCCCAATAGTTTGCATCTTCTTGTTTTTCAGTAGGTTTGGATAGGCTTTTCCATTCTTTGAAAGACCTCACATACAATTTTGCGTTTGGAAGTCCTACTGATTTTAATGCGTAATAGGCAAGTCCAGATAAGGTTCCAACACTGCCACAATAAGTTATGATTTCAGAATCATCTGAAATTCCTCTGTTATCAAGTAGTCTTTTCATATCTTCTTTTGGCCGCAGTATTTTATCAGAACTTGCAAGAGTACGATATGGAAGGCTTATTGCGCCTGGAATGTGTTGTTCAAGGTAGTTTAACCGCTCTCTGTTATCTACTAAAATAACATCTTTTTTTTCTTTTGCAGATTCTAAATAATCTGATGTTGCTAAAATTTCCGGTCTTAGGTTAATGGAATGTTCTTTTTTTTGTATTTCAGGAATTACATTATCTTTTTCTAGACCAAGGGATTTCCAGTTACCATAAGTAGTTTCAAGCAAAGAAACATCAGAATGCCCGAGGTATTCTAATGTCCATGCAACCCTTGATGCAAGGGCTCCAAATGTATCGTCATACACAACAACGGAAGTTTCATCATCTATCCCCATGGAGTTTACGAGTTTTTGCACTCTTTCAGGACTATCATCAGAAAGTAAATTTGCTAAGGGTAAATTTACTGAAGTTGGAATATGATCTTTTTTGTAATCTTCCTCTCGCCTGACATCAATTACTCTTACACTTTTATCCCTAATTTCAGATCGAAGTGAATCAATATCAGTAGTTGTCTTTACCACTTTTTCTTGGCTCATGCTGCACATTCACCTTTACCGGTTTTTGTATGATAACTTGTATCACTCCCGTAATCAGCGTAAAAGTCAGGATCTTCTGTTTTTGATGGCGGTAAACTAAGAGGAGTAAGAATCTCTTTCAGATCATTTATTGATTTTATTTTAGAATCATCAATGCCATTTACCACTCTGTGAATCCAAGATTTAAGATCATCATCAGGTTTTTTATTTTCTTTAAAGACCTCAATTATCTTCAAGATTGTCGGGATTACTCTTTTTGCTGGAACTCTTAAGCAGCTAATGCCAAGCATGGTCTCACCATCTGATCTTCCACCTAATTGCATCATATAGTTTGGATACATGTCTTTATCGACTCTTCCTCCTCCTCCAAAGAATCCAATTGTAGCTATACCATGTTGTCCACAAGAGTTGGGACAACCGCTAATCTTAATTGAAGAGTCTCGCAAATCATCATCCTCATCTAGTTTCAATTCAAGAAATTTCCTTTGAATTTCCTTTGCCAATCTATGGGAATTTGTAAGGGCCAAATTACAAGAGGTAGTACCAGAACAGCCAATGGGAGCAGACATTGTCAATGAACCAGATTTTGCAAGTCCTGCACTTAGTAATTTAGTATAAAGATGAGGTAAATCATCTTCATGGACATATCTTAAAGAGATGTTTTGCGAAAATCCTGCTCTTGCGAGGCCTTCAGATGAGAAATCTTGGATTAATTCAGACAACACATGAAGTTGATTAGAGGTGATATCACCAGCTTCCAAAGTTACAAAAACCGAATAGTAGCCTTGTTGTTTTTGTTTGAAGGTACTTCCCTTTAACCATCTTGCGTATCCATCAACTGCAGTTGAACCACTTTCATCAGAAACACGAATTGGTCTTTTTATTTCATTTGGAGTATCATCGACGTTTAATCTTGTTACAACAGATTGTGTTGCTCGTACAATGGCTCTTTCCTTTAAAACTAGGTTTTGAAATTTTTCCCATCCCATATCATTTACAAGATACCGCATTCTATTTCTTGCCATATTTTTTCTATCACCTAACCTATCGAAAATTCTCATTACTGCAATAGAAGTATAAAGCAAGTCCTCTTCCGGAGTAAATTCTTCAAGTTGATGTCCAACAAAAGATTTGTTTCCAAGACCGCCACCTAGGAATATTTTGAATCCTTTTTGAGTAGTCCCATCTTGTTCTCTTGTTTGTGGGATCAATCCCACATCAACCATTCTTACCATCCCATGTTTTTCACAGCATGTAAAATTAAATTTGAATTTTCTTGGCAAGTTTTGAGCCATTGGATTTCGTAAAAAGAATCTAGCAGTTGCAAGTGCATAAGGTGTTGCATCAAACTCCTCATCAGGGCAAACTCCAGATAAAGGACTGCACATGACATTTCTTACTGTATTACCACATGCCTCTCTAGAAGTAAGGCCAACCTCAGATAAACCTCTTAAAATTTCAGAAACATCTTCTAAAACAACCCAATGTAATTGAATATTTTCCCTAGTGGAGAAATGCGCACTTCCAATGGAGAACTGTTCGCTTAACT
Source organism: Nitrosopumilaceae archaeon (assembly GCA_050050475.1). Lineage (GTDB taxonomy): Archaea > Thermoproteota > Nitrososphaeria > Nitrososphaerales > Nitrosopumilaceae > Nitrosomaritimum. The sequence continues at coordinate 2,865 of JASFUC010000049.1, read as the reverse complement.
GAGATATTCTTTCGATTTGATTTGGATAAATTTCACCGGCAGGTAGTTTGATACGAACCATCGCATAATCATCTGCCAATCTTGTTCCATAAGCGCCATGTTGTAATCTAAAACGCCTAAAACTATCTGAATCATATTTGCCTTGTCGGTATAATTTTACAGTGTTTGCAAAGTAATCTGCCTCTTGGTTTCTGGCCCAATTGATTTTTCCTTTCTTTGGTTTTGGTCTTGATTGCTTTAGGTTAGATGCCAATACAAATCCATCCCGTCGATTTCGGTTATAAATTTTTGAAATAGGAAATTTTGGTACCAATAATTCAAAACTAGGACATTTGCCTTCGTATTAATAAAATTCACGGAGAATATAGTTAGGGAAAACTAATTTTCCAAAAGTTGTGCGAAAGTATTAATGTCAAATAGAAAATTAAGATTAACATGCAAGAGGCAACTGTCGCACAAAAATCAGAAAAAATATTCACTGACGTAAGGGAAGTAGAAATCACACGTGCAATTGCCAACGAATTTCATGATGTCTTAATAGACAGGGCAGAATCAGATGTTATCATTATCGGTGCAGGTCCTGCAGGATTAACTGCCAGTAGAGAATTATCAAACAGAGGATTCAAAGTTTTGGTAATAGAGCAAAATAACTATCTAGGCGGAGGTTATTGGCTCGGCGGATATATGATGAATCCTGTCACTGTAAGAGAGCCTGCACAAAAAATTTGGGACGAGCTTGGAGTGCCATACAAAAAAGTAATGGAAGGATTATACCTTACTCCAGGACCTCATGCAGTCTCAAAACTGATTGCCGGGGCATGTGATGCAGGAGTAAAGTTTCTTAATTTAACAAAGTTTGATGATCTAGTTTTGAAGAATGGTAGAGTTGCAGGAATTGTTGTAAATTGGATGCCAGTATCTGCATTGCCTAGAAACATTACTTGTGTTGATCCAGTAGCATTTGAAGCAAAAATAATTATTGATGCATCAGGACATGATTCCGTTGCAGTAAAAAGACTGGTAGACAGAGGTTTGGTAGACTGGAAGGGAATGAATCCGATGTATGTAAATGAGGGAGAAGAGCATGTTGTCGAAAAAACAGGTGAAGTATATCCCGGATTAATTGCTGCAGGAATGTCTGTAACTGAAACACATGGATTGGCAAGGATGGGACCAACCTTTGGCTCTATGTTGTTTTCTGGAAAGAGAGCAGCCGAGATTGCAGCTGAGAAGATAAAAGAGTTAGAAAGATAACTAATTACAACTGAGTCTTTTTGTGAAATCATCAAAAATTATTCTGTATGATGAACCTGCAGTTCCAGAGATTCTTTTAAAAAATCTTCGTGAATTTCTTAAAAACACATTTCCGATTGAAGTGGAATTAAGAGAAAATATTTTGAAATATTCCAATGAAAGCACATCTCAAAAAATTGCTGAATGTAAAATTTTTAACCTGAGAAAGAATTTTGAGAAACATGCTCCTACATCTGAAGAAATTGCTTTTGAGAAATTAAATATAGAAAATACTGGAAACACTGAAAATATAATCATGTATGATGGCTTTCATCTGCAAAAAGTTTTTGCGGATTTAATTCCAGATTTTGAAAATACACAGAATGTTTTTCATGTGATTTTCACAAACAAATTAACATGCACCTATGATTATAATGATTATCGATATCATGGTCGTGCTCTTATTGGTGCAAACCCATCAATAATATCGACAACGGGAATTATTGAAGCACCTGCCAAGCCAAGGGAGTATTATTACAAACTAATGACAAATTTTACTAGAGGTGTGAATGTAGACTTTGTAAAAGAAAAATTCAAGGGCACTTATTTAGAATATCATGATTCAAGATTATCCAAAATAATTGAAGGGTACCTGTTACAATCTATCTTTTACTATGAAACAGGAGAACCATTCTGTGACAGTAAAGATTGTAAATTGTTTAATGCACACTGGCAAAAAGATCTAATTTATTCCCAATTAGAATCTGGAAAACTTTGTGACAAACATCAACTTGTTTTAGAAAAAATGATCAGAAAATAAAAACAAGGTTTTCGAAATCTAATTCATTGAGAGATTAATTGGCATCCAAATAGGCACCTTGTCTTTTTCTTGCTTAAAATCATCAAATAAAATGCTCTCATTGCATTTTTTCATATTTTTGTCTTTCAAGCATTCTGCAAGTGCTTGATTGTACGATTCTTTTTGCTCAGATTTGAAGGCCTGCTGTTCCTCAAAATTCCGATTAGGGTTGGTGCTCATCAGATAGTAAGTGTATTCGGTCGTATCAAGATCTAAAAGTAAGTTAGAGAACAAAGCTTTTTCCACGGTCAAAACATCATCTAAAAACCACTGTTTTTCAAAACCACCCACACTATGAGCAATCACTATCATGTCTGCATTTTCAAACTCTTTTACTACCTTGAATTGAACAGACAAGACTTTGGAGAAGGTATCCCAATGAGTCATAGATACATGAATGTCTTCCAAATATTCACCGTCATTTACCAAGTGGTTCATACCATTTGTTTTTAGAATTTTGATTGGAGCATATTCTGGTTTTTGAGAAGATGTGCCTTCAGGAAATATGTAAAGCTCCAACCCCTCAGGATGAAGCTTGCCATCCCTGTAAGGAAGTTCTATTGTAAGGTTAGTAACTTCACCCAGATTCACAGTTTGTTTTCTGTTTGGTTCATCTAGTTTTATAGATTCGGGCAAAGCGTTAAGAGAGAACCCGTTGGGATAAGCCTTTACTATCTCGATTACTTCATCGTCTTCAATTTTATTATAAGACATGTTGTAACCCATAATTCCTTGTGAATTTTGCAAATTACCATCAGATGTTACAGGATGGT
>JASFUC010000048.1:0-8669 GCA_050050475.1 Nitrosopumilaceae archaeon | reverse complement strand
CGACAAAGGCCCCACTGAAAAAGGATCAGACGACAAAGGCCCCACTGAAAAAGGATCAGACGACAAAGGCCCCACTGAAAAAGGATCAGACGACAAAGGCCCCACTGAAAAAGGATCAGACGACAAAAAACCTAAAAACGGAGAATCTAGCAATGAAGATCCACCTGAAAAAGACTCGGTGAACAAAGATTCTGCTGAAACGGACACTGAAGACAAGGATTCCTCAAAAAAGAACTCTGAGAACAAAGGGGCAGAACAATCAACCGATTCCATAAAATGCAGTCCTGGTCAAAAGAAAAATGGAATATGCTAAAATAATATTATTTATCAAAAAACCATACTATGTAATTAATTGATTTTTCATGGTTTGATAATTAAAATCATTGAATTGTGCTTAGTCTGAAAAAACCACAACTGACATGTTACTAAATAAAATGAATTGGTAACAAAATTATGCGAGGATTTACGGAATGTCCAAAATGCTCAAAAGGTGAATTGATCATCCCATTAATGAAAACTGGTCATGTGGAAAGATGTCCTTTATGCGCAACAATTTATTGAAATGATTTCAAAATAACTGACTCAAATTAAAAACAACTCCAGGCAATTAATTTATCTTAGTATTGGAAATTTATTGAAAAGAAATTTATGGTCTTTATGAAAAAAGTTCTGACTCATTTTCTTTTTGAGAGTTTCTCGATTGACTATTCAAATAATATTCAAAATGGCAATTCTGAGAACAAAAATCCAATGTTTTTTCTTCTAGAGGTTTTTCACAAACTTTACAATATCCTTCTATTTTTGCGAATAGATCATTTTTTTTAATTTTGGATTTTACTTTTAATTTTCTAGTTCTACGTAATGATGATAACCTTCTGCCTCTAAGTTGTTTTTTAATCAACAATGGAATTAATACCACTCCGATTGCAGTTATCCAAAAAACACTGTTCCATAGTCCATTCATGTATAACATCATATGAGCTATTCCACCAATCAGTGAGATTCCAATTAAAGCATCAGATGTGGTTAAATCCAATAACAACTACTAAATCATATAGGTAATAACCAAGAGTTTGTCACATTTGTTAATAACTGGATATACAGTAAAAAGAGCACCATTTTCAGTTAAGAAATTTTAAAATAAACAGAATCAAAGATTGCTGAATTAAAACTCTTTTTCAGGTTAATCTGTGTACAATTCAAAAATACAAGCATTTAACCGCTATGAACTAATTACAAAATATGTTAAAGACAGTAAAAGGCTTTCATCAAACAAATCTTGATTATAAAAAAAACCCTGAATTTTGGGAAAATTTTTCTGCAATTAGCTCAAAGATTTTAGAACTTCTAAAGAATACCGGAGGAAGTCCCGAATATTTTGGTTTAAAGAACCCATCAAAAATAAATGTCAAGGAGACGTCATTTGTATCTCTATTTTTATACCAGATTTCAGAAAATCCATTATTACAAGATCGGGAATTGGACGAATTCTCTGGGAAAGAAAAATGCTTTCGTTCTGAAAATATTCTTCACTTTATGATTACTATCCATTCAGATGACCACATATTGGAACTGAATTCAATGGAAAAAATTTTAGGGATTATTTACAGTAATCCTCAAATAAAAATTTCAAACTCTTTATCAAAATCTCATCTGAAAATTAACTTTGTAGACAAACCAATTGATGTTTGGAATAATCTTTTTCCATCTGAGCCTTACCGAAATTCTATCTTGTTGACTGTTCACGGCTCTGGTGTAATTTATTCAAATTCTGAAACAAATGAAAAAAATGGTCTATATAGTTATGGTTCTGCCCAATTATGACTTTGTATGTTTTCAATAACAAAACAGTTCTAAACTATATCTAAAACCATTGATCTAAATTCTGACTTTTCTTCTCTAATGCTTTTCGAAGTCTATTCAATGAAGACTGAATTCTGTCCTCAGAAAAACTTCTTTCTTTTACCAAATAATTGATAATTCCATCATAATCCACTTGATCAAAAACAATTTCATCTATATCTGCAACAATTGGGTCTAGGAATATTTTTCTAATCTGTTCGTATTCTATTTCTTTTAATTGCTCTTGAATTTGAGGAATGTCTTCTAGTCTTGAGTGTTGCTTTATCATTTTTAATGCAGTCTTTGGTCCAACTCTCTCAAACCCATCGGGATTAAAGTCAGTTCCAATCAAAATCCCTATGTCGACTAACTGCTCTCTTGTTACTTCTAAAGATTCTAATGTTTTTTGGGTCTCTATAATCTCTGGTTCAATTTCGATGTAGGTATTTCTATTAGGAATTTTTCTCCTGCCGCTATTTGTAAAATTTCTGATAAGCCTTTTGGCGCCAAGCAAAATCGAGTCAAAATCCTGACTTGCCGAAGCATACGCTTGTCCAGTGTTTGTCAGATGTGCAGCAGTTGCCTCTCCTTCAGACGGAGCATCAATGGATGGGATTCCAAAATACCCTAAAAGCTTCTTTGATTCATCAACCATCCCATCTTTCATACTTGTAGTCTGCTGAGCATATTTTCTTGCCTCTGCCATGTCTCCGGCAGCAATAGCTTTTTCGTATTTTACTGTGGCATCTTTTTTGATCTGGCGTCTTCTCTCAATTTCAGCCGTTTTCAACGATGGGGGTTTTCCATCAAACACATAGACTGGTTTTATTCCTAATGAAAGAAAATTGATGTTTCTATATAGCAAACCACTAAGATGGCTAGTAATTCTTCCTTCCACATCGGTTAGCTGCATGCCATCTGGACCTCTAATACTTGCTAGAAACTGATAGATTGCATTGTATGCATCTACGGCTATGACCTTGTTTGCAAAAGATTCCAGCTTTGTTTTTTCCCGTACTACCAGCGGTTTTAGGTTTAACCCCATTACGTGTGGTATTTTTTTTGCTGTTTTGTATTTATCTATTGAAAATCATTAAAGTAAAATCAATATGCTTGCGTGTTTTTTTTGATTTATGAAAACATGGCTTTTTTGGGCTGGTGTTAGCTTCATCATAGGTGGCACAATCAGTCTTGCACTAAATCTCAGTGTACAATCTAGTCTTACAATTCTTGAAGATTTGACTGGCTATTCTATAGGCTGGATTTTAACAGGTATCGCTCTAATCGTCTATAGCAAATTAAGGGGTAACAAGGAGAGCAGATATGAAAAAACTTGAGGTTTCTTCAAAACTTGAAGAAAAGATCTATAATACTAAATTTTCAATTGGTAACAAAAAAGGAAAAATCACATCTTATTTTCCTCTTACTCTTTCTGAAAAAGATGAGATCTGTGATGCATTGAGAGAGCCAAACACCATTGTGGAGTTCAAGTCGATTTTCTCGGATGTCATTTCAGATGATGATTGGAATTCAACTAAAGAGCAAATTAAAAGAAAATTTCAGGACGAATTGATAGATATTGACTAATTTTTGATTCTGGTAACCTTTCTCAAAACTGCTTTCTTTATTATGGTGAAAAATTTATGAAAAATGCCAGGTTAGCCAAGTGGTAAGGCGGCCGTCTCGAAAACGGCTACGTGCAAGCGTGCAGGGGTTCGAATCCCTTACCTGGCGGACTCATATCTTCATACTTTCTGAATAATTGAAATGATGTAACTTTGTTTAGGTGAATCCATTTATGGGATTTGAAATTATTTTTTTGGAATCTTGATAATGAACCTAGTAGGATTTTCTCTTACTGTGATCGAGCCTTTATGATTTTCTATTATTTGTTTGCAAGAAACTAATCCTAATCCAGTTCCAGTTTGTTTCGTGGTGGTCAACAATTCAAAAATTTCGCTATTTTTCAAACCAATAAAACCTGGACCAGAATCTTCAATTTCTATTTGTACATTTTTTGAATCTTCCCTACCGCGAATGAGTATTTCCCCACCTTTCTCTCCTATGGCTTGAAGGGAATTATTCAAAAGATTTTTGAAGACAATTTGAAGTTGAAAAGGATCTCCCAAAAAAGTGAGGTCATTTTGTGGAAGACTAATTTTGATGTTTTTTGGGATTGTGATTGATTCAATACATTCCTTAAGAAGTATGTTTAAACTCAATTTTTCTTTTTTTAATGGATGAATCCTTATGAAATCTAAAACATCATCTACTTGATGAGATATTCGGTCTAAGTTTCTTGAAATAATTTGAAATTTCTCCCGTACTTTCTCACTAGAGTCCAAATCATTATCTTTTTGAATTAAATTCATAGCTATTTTGATGTTAGAGAGAGGATTTCTAATATCATGAGAAAATCTACTGGCGAGCTCTCCTAAGGCGGATGTTCTTTCTTTTTTAATCATGTCTCTGGTTAATTTTGCGTTTTTTGCAAAAAGTGAAAAGGTGTAAAACAAAACAAAGCTCATAGAATATCCTATTATTGGAATTATCCATCTGGAATTTTGGATATTTTCAATAATGGGCAGCGTTCCTGAAAAAGTTAAGAACCATTGTCTCGATCCAAATTCTATTTTTTGTGAGTGAAAAAAAACATGTTCTTTTGGATTTGAATCGATATTGGTTGAATCAAAAAATAAATTTTCTAAAATTGGAGGTCCGTCATAAATTTTTATCTCGATATTTTTGAAAACTTCAGTATCCCAAATTCCATTTACAAAATCATTAATTCTAAAAACAGAATAAACTAATCCTATTAGTTGTATCTCTGAATCCTCATTGATTCCATAAACTGGTAACAGCATCAAAAAACCATTTTGTATGTCTTTGTCACTTTCTTGAACTAGAATTATTTTCCCAGTAATTGTAGTTTTGCCAGTATTAATCGCTTTATCAATCGCCTGTCTCCTAATCTCTTCAGAATATACATCATATCCTAAAGCTTGTTTGTTTCTAGAATCTTGCGGTTGTAAGAAAATAACAGGAAAGTATTCTTTTCTGTCTCCTTCGGGTCGAATTTTAAAATCTAAGTTATATTTTTCTAATTTTTTATTAAATTCTATTTTTTCTTTTTCGTCAGAAAGATGTTCTATGAATCCTACTCCTTGATTGTCGGGAAATCTGCTAGTGATTTTTTGGATATTAAAGAAATTGATAAATTCGAAAGGAGTCACTTCTGTAGATGCTGAAAACAACCCTTGAAATCCCATTAAAACTTGTTCATGAGTTTGTAGCCTGCCTTGAATCTCTGTGGTCATTTTATCCGTTATGCCGATAAATTCCCGTTTCTGTGATTGATGATCCAAATCAATAATTGTTAGCCAGATTATTGTTGTTATTAGAAATGAAACTCCTAAGGCTATCCAAGGAGCAAGTCGATATTTCACAAATTTTTAGTTCATGAATTTCATAAAAATGATCTTATTTAGCATAATGACAAACCCTGCAGAAGCCCAAAACCTTCATTCCTGAAATATCCTGTAATCGATATTATTATGTTCTTTTTTTAGGATATTTTCGAAGTTTTTAGGCGCACATTGTAGGGTGTCACCCTTTTTGACGATCCCCTTATCTTGCGTATGAGATCTATTTGTTCTAAATTTTAAAATTATTTTTTGGAACGAAAAAAAGAAGCGTTAAGTATCTGATAGGGGGATTTTAACCACAACTCACTACCCGTAAGTTGCTAGTCAAAGAGGAGAGTTCTCTTCTTTGACTTATTTGGAATATTCTTGATTTTTAGTTTTGAAACTATTTTTTGGAAGGGAAATTTTTCGATACCTTTTTAGAATATCTGTTCATCATTGGTTTCATGCTAATTCCAACAAAGGAGACGATTAGAAAAATTTTTGAGACTCACAAGAATCAATGTGCCTTTAGTGAGTGCAACAAGGAAATATTAGATTCCGATGGACATCTAAATGGTAATATTCTCTTTTTAGAATCAAATAGGAAAGATAGGCCCCGATTCAATCCAGAATTATCAAATGAAGAAATGATAGACTACCATAATTTGATTTTGGTGTGTTGGGAGCATGCCTTTAATGTTGAATACAAGGAGAAAAAATACACAGTATCGAAACTACGTGATGAAATATTCCGTGATTTACAGAGTTTAAACCCTGAACAATATAACTTACCAAATGAAGTAATGCAAGAAATTCTGTTTCAGTTTATTGAACATCATGATCCTGACACATTATCTCATGTTGAGGTCAAGGGTTATGCTTCTGCACTTTCATTGGGATCTCCTAGATTTTCAGTACAGGTTGATGATGTACACATAGATCCTACGAAACAATTTGCAGGTGGGAAATTTGAGATTATTGATGTGTCTAAAAAACTAAATGCATATGACACAGTTGTGTTTTACCCTAAAAATTCAAAATCTTCTGAAGGTGTTCAAGCTGATTCAGAAACAAAAAGTTCAATGAGAATAGTAGGACAAGTGCCAAATATTCCTGCAGGAGATTATCTTGTATCTATACGCTCTGCAATTGATGACTCTCCAAGAATTCAAGAAGATTTAGCATTCACTGTTTTGTAATTTCACAATTTATGCTGGGATTATGACGCATTTTAAAATTATTTTTTGGAAAGACCCAAAAAATACATGAAACCTTAATTCTAATCAAAACTAATTAGAAAATATTGACCTGTCTTAGATGTGATGGAAAAGGAAAATACATGAATGAATTTGGTATAATGGAAAAATGTGAGTCATGTCAAAGAGCTGATATGACTTTTGAAAAGACAAATGATCAAAATTCAGATGATTAATGTTGAATTTTACACTTTTTTGTTTTTTCTTAGATATATTGGAAAAATAACCCTTCATATTGACGGATTTCACATATACAGAAAATGACGAATAATATTCTGATTTCTATTCCACTTGAATCTGAAATTTCTCCTTCTGAGTGGTTATTGCTAAATCAATTTCTTCACAAGATAAAACAGATCAACACGACATGTGTATCAGTATACTACCCGTACGGAAAAGGACCTGAAACTATTTCTCTCCTTGAGGAAACAAAAAGGAATCCATCCATTGAAAATATTGAATCTGAAATTGAAAAAAGAATTGCACAATTACGGAAAAATCCTTCATCTGTTGGGAAATTTACAAAAACATTTTGTATTTTTGGGTGGATAAAAAACGGCAAAGTACAACTCATGGAGGTTGGAACTTCAAAAAAACTACCTTATGTTTACATGCTAAGCAAGAGACCCTTTCTCAAACCCTTCAATGACTTGTTAGAAACACAACACAATGTTGTGCTAGTGACACTTGATCAAAAGTCAGCAAGAATTCAAAAATTTATTGGAAATGATGTAGTTGAAGAAGCATCGCTGAGAATTGATCTCCGGGGTAGACATAAAAAAGGAGGACAAAGCCAAGGAAGATTCTTGAGAGCAAGACAAACAAAAATTCATGTTTTTTACAAAAAAGTTGCAAACAAGGTCAAAAAAATGAGCTTGAATTCTGAACTGATCTTGCTTGGGGGAATCGGTCAGGCAAAAACTGAGTTTTTTGATGAGCTAGACTCTGAATTGGCCAAAAAATCTAGATTCGTAGAAAATCTGTCCTTCTCAACTCCCTTAACTGATGTTTACAAAAAAATCATTCATCATCTTTATCACCACAGAAAAAAACATGTTAAAGAAACAATCGATAAATATGAAAGCCTAGTCAAATCCAAATTAACTGCAAAAAGAAACGATGTTATTTTTGAGGCCTTAAAACTTGGAGCAGTAGACACCTTGATTGTCTCTGCCAACTATCACTCTGAACCTAAATTCAAAAACATAATGAAAATGCTTGAAACTGCAAAATACGCATCATCTAAGATTGAGTTTGTATCATCTCCAAAAATAATTAAAAAATTAGAAATCAATGGCTCGGTTTTGGCAATTCTTAGATATGCAATAAAATGAAAATTTGTAAAAAATAAAAAATTTTAAAATTTTTGCTAGTTGTTTTCATTAACAAAATCCACTATTGACATGATTTTGCCCATTTCGACTAGATGCCCATAGCTTTTTCCCTTGCTGGTTTTCAAAGGAGTGTTACTTACACTGATGAACAGAAGGTTTCCTTTGTCAAGAGGTATGGTTATTCTTTTAATTTTCTCGTACGCTGCAATTGTGTATAACCCTCTACCTACGATGCTAGTTACTTTTGCTCGTTCTCCCCAAGCTCCCACTGCTCTTTGTAGTGTTTTTTTAGTGTCTGCAAGTGGCACAATATTTCTGATACCTGTTCTTTGACTATGCCACAGAATTTCTCCCTTGGAGTTACAAACCGCTGCAAATCTGATGTCTTTATTAAAATCCATCAGCATGTTAAGTAGTTGTTCATATTTTTCCAATGAGTTTTGTTATTTTATGTGGATAATAAGTTATTCTAAATTGCAATTTATTGAAAATATTTACAATATTGTCTTGGCAGAGTTTATAATTTCGACTCCTCTAAAGATGGGAGAACCGCCATCTTATCAAAATGATGTCTAAAAAATAATAACATTCCTTCCAAATTATTCCCCTTACTGATGGTAAAATAATCCAATCCTTGGTAAATATGGGTTAATTGTAAAATTTAAGAAAAACTATACATACAATTCTAAAAACAACTGGATATCTTGACCTCCACTAGATTTGTGACTCTAGATTCTCTGATTTTACGTTACTATCAATTTTTGTTTTCTTTTTTTAATCACAAATAGTGGCATTGCTATGATTGCCGATAAAACAATAAAGAAAATTAG
>JASFUC010000047.1:0-8687 GCA_050050475.1 Nitrosopumilaceae archaeon | reverse complement strand
GGAGAAAAAGGTGAAAAGGAAATTCAACATTCAGGTCTTGGAAAAAAGTTAATGAAAGAAGCAGAAAAAATATCACGTGAAGAATTTGATGCCAATAGGCTTTTAGTAATTAGTGCAATAGGAACAAGAGAATATTATCGAAAATTAGGGTATTCGTTATATGGGCCCTACATGTGCAAGTCATTGAGCTAGTGAAATAGAATGTCAGAAGCAGAAACAATTGGAAAAGGAACTTGGATAGATAAACTAGCTTTTGAGTTGTTAGAAAGAGAAAAATCAATTGGAAGGAATTTAGATTTAATTAGAGTTGAAAGTGGTCTAGGAGCTTCAGGAGTTCCACATATTGGAAGTCTAGGAGATGCTGTTAGAGCCTACGGAGTAAAACTTGCTCTTGAAAATTTTGGATATAAATCAGAATTAATTGCATATTCAGATGATCTTGATGGATTACGAAAAATCCCTGAAGGGTTTCCAGATTCCTTGCAAGAACATATTGCAAAGCCAGTATCATTAATACCAGATCCTTTTGAATGTCACGAATCTTATGGAATGCATATGAGCAGTATTCTTTTGGATGGACTAGACAAGGTAGGAATAAAGTACGAGTTTAGACGGGCCATTGATACGTACAAGCAGGGCCTGCTAAAAGATCAAATTCACACAATTTTGAAAAGTAGTTCTAAAATTGGAGAAAAAATTTCTGAATTGGTAGGGCAAGAGAAATTTCAAAAATACCTCCCATATTTTCCTGTATGTGCTAATTGTAGCAAATTATACACTGCAGAATCCACAGAATATCTTCCAGATGAGAAAAAAGTCATCTACAATTGTCATGACGCTGAAATAGGATCAAACAGGGTCAAGGGATGTGGTCATCAGGGAGAAGCAGACATTACAAAAGATTTAGGAAAATTAGCGTGGAAAGTTGAATTTGCTGCAAGATGGGCAGCATTTGACATTAGATTTGAAGCATATGGAAAAGACATAATGGATTCTGTCAAAGTAAATGATTGGGTAGCAGACGAAATTCTCAATTATCCTCACCCACATCACGTAAAATATGAAATGTTTTTAGATAAAGGCGGAAAAAAGATTTCAAAATCGTTAGGAAATGTAATAACTGCTCAAAAATGGTTAGAGTTTGGAGACCCAAAATCCATTTTGCTTTTGCTATACAAAAGAATTACTGGTGCCCGAGAACTCGGATTCGAAGACATTCCATCATTAATGGCAGAATATAATGAATTAGAAGACATCTATTTTGGAAAAATCAAAATAGACAATCAGGCAAAACTTACAAAATCTAAAGGATTGTTTGAATATGTTAATTTGCTAAACCCTCCAAAAGAGTCAGGCACTCATGTCAACTATAGATTATTAATCGAATTATCCAAAATATTCAAAGAAGACAGAACCCAAAGAGTAATGAAAAAACTTCTTGATTATGGCGTAATAAAAAATCCACAGCCAGAAATTGAAAAAATGATTGATCTTGCAGGAAATTACGCTGATGAATTTGACCAACAAGAAAAAATAGAAATCGATTTAGACGATTCTACAAAAAAAGCACTTGGGTTATTAAGCACCGCGCTGGATGCCCAAGAGGAACCAGAAGACATTCAGAATACGATTTACCAAATTGCAAAATCAAATGATGTTCAACCTAGAGACTTTTTTAAAATACTTTATCAAATAATTTTAGGAACAACCAGAGGACCAAAAATTGGTCCTTTTATTACAGATATCGGAAGGAAAAAAGTTGCCAAAACAATTTCAGAGTATATCTAAAATGGCCCATAACCAGCACAACAAATCACGGAACGGCGGTGGATTTGCCCTTATTATCTTTGGAGCCCTTTTGTTATTTTTAGCACCCAACATCCATCCTACAGACCCCACTCTAGGAACAATTGCCTTAATTGGCGGTATTGCGATAGGAGGAATTGGATTTTACATCAGGTTCGTGCGAAACAGGGAAAGAAAGGTCTAAAGAACCGTTCATTCTTCAGAGAATTTCGTGAGGGAGATATGGGATTATTTGGAAAGAAAAAAGAACCAATTGAAGAACCTACAGTAATTAAGAAATCTGAAGAAGACGTCTTAAAAGAAGAATTAGAAAAAGAGGTAGAAAAATTACAAAAAGAGTTCAGAATAAAACAAGAAGAAGTCTCAGAACAAGAAAAGAAACTCCAGTCAGTTCAGGAAGAGTATGACTCCACAGTAACAAATCTGATGGAAATTAAAAAAGAGACCAATCAAAAAAAAATGGAGTTAGACGTAATTAAAAGAGAATTCCGCGACATAAAACAAAAAATTGAAAGTGCTGACGAACAGTATCAGAAAAGTAAAAAACAAATTTTGGATTTAAAGAAATTAAAAGAAGATCTAAAAACTTCAAAAGAAGGATTAGATAAATCAAAAAAGGAGAATTCAGAAATTAATCAAAAAATTTCAGATAGTAAAGCAGCCCTACATGAAATAAAAATGCAGCAGAGTCAGACTCAAAAAGAGTTAGAAGAAATTACCTCAAGACTATACAATGCAAAACAAGAATTAGGAAGTTCTGAAAACACGAGTGTTCTTACAAATAAAGAAAAAGAATTCATCGAAAAAGAAATTGCAAAAAAACCTGAAACAAAAAGCATCATAGAAGCTGCAAGTGCAGTGGCAGCATCTCTAAAATCAAAACTAAACAAAACTGAAAAGGAACTTGAAGTCATTCAGCAATTACTGGAAAAAGAAAGGCAAGAACACGAAATCACCAAAGAAAAACTAGAAGAATTACAAAAATCTAAATCCAATAAATCATAATCCGGAAAAATATTTTTTCCATTTTTCTTTGATTTCATTCTCAGTTACCCCAAGATCATATAAAGGAGAAACAACTTCTGAGAATTCCATTACATCAACTAACACCAATCTTCCAATCTGACTTTTTAACCCGTTTTCTCTATAGTTTCTAAGAATTGAATCGTAAGTGGGTCCCCCTCCAATAATAGTGGCAGTTCCTTTAAACCTGAACCCTTTTCTTATTAGAGGATCTACAATATTGATCTCAAGGTTTGGATTTCTTTCTAAATTTTTCATAGTTTTTGGAGAGCGGATATCAGCAAATACTAATTGATCATCCCATGTGATTATTGTTCCCTTTGGAGAAAGATTTGGAGTACCATCATCAGAAACAGTAGCAACATATCCTAATTTTTGGGAATTGATAAAATCTTTAACATTGGAAGGAATTTTTTGCAATACTAATATCTAAGAATGATTTTTTTTAAAGTCATCTGAAAAAGTCTTCCGCATATATTGAAAAGAAGAAAAACCCTATCCCCCCACTAATTATTGCAACCCATGCACCAATCTGTTGTATTCTAGACAATAGTAAGCGACACCTCCCCACATTATTGAATCTACTCTATTTTGCATTTATGATCTGGAAGAATCATGTTCTTTTCCAATATGCTTTGCAAGATCAATTACTTCACTTCCAAAATCTTCTCCACAAAAAGGACATTGAAATTCATATTGATTCGACACAAGTTATGCTCACGTAGACTTCATTTAAAAAAGTTTAAAATTTATCCGTAAATTATGCAATGTTCACAATCACAATTGTCTATTTCTTTTGATTTTGCCAGGCAATTTTTATGTTGACCAGCTTGACATTGCACACATATTTTATCCAAGTTTTCTACACTAGTATATTTTTTTGATTGATCAAAACCAAATCCACCATCTTTAGGTCCAACCATATATTATCTAATTCATAGAGGTATTTCTACTTCACTAAAATATGTACGCGTAAACAATTATTTTTTTTTGTTATCGTCATCAGAATCCGGATTATCCCACATATGCATTGTTCCTCGGATCATAAAAGAGCCAACAATAATTGCTACAAGCCCACCCACTATAAACATGAAAAATCGCCCAATACTTCTTATACCAACCACAGTTATTCTATGGATCCTTTGTAATTATAATTGTCTGGAAACCAAGATTAATGACTAAAATCAAAGGATAATGTGAACTGCAACAATAAGGAAATTGGTTGTTATCATGATAATCTTCTCCATTTGGATGGAAAAGAAAGATGCCTAGTAAAAGGTTGTAAATGTCAAAAATTTCAAGAATGAATTGAATTTAAAGCGATGCCAGTTTATTTTCCAACAATTGAATCTCTTTTTGAGCTTCATCATACTTTGATTTTACAAATTCTTTTTTTGTCTCAATTATTGCCACCAATGCTTCTTTGTATCTGGAATCATCTTCTTTGATGATTTCACATGACTCAAGTGTCTTGACATCTCCTGTGATTGTAGCCATCGCTCCTTTTTGATTAAACTTTACAATTCCACCAAAGGCTTCAATGGACATAAAGGCAGATTCTGCCTTGCATTTGTAAGTAACTCTCCCTGTTTCTGTATTGAATAATTGAGTTACGCCACCTGCATTTCTAGATACTGTTATTGTCATAATTTTAGGAAATATTATGAGGTATTAATGATTTTAGAAAAAGTTCAAGCTGCAGGATCAGCTTCTGGAGCCGGTGCCTGAGCTGCTAAAAATTTGTCAATCTCATTGATTGCCAATTTATCTCTTCCAATAAGATCAAACTTTTGCAAAATCGTTTCAAATTTTGTTTCTTCTTGAACTTGTTCATTTACGAACCATTCAAGAAACGCATAGGTTGAATGATCTTTTTCTTTTTGAGCAATTTCGGCCATTTTGTGAATGGCGGCAGTAACCGTTTGTTCACTTTTTAGTGCAGTTTTGATCATTGTCTCAAGTGACTTGTAAGATGCTACAGGAGCTTTGATAGCAGGAATTGTTGCCGGTGCACCAACATCATTTAGATAATGAATTATTTTTAGCATGTGAGTTCGTTCCTCATCGGATTGAGCGTAAAAGTAACTCGCTCCTCCATCATATCCGGTAACTTCACACCATGATGCCATTGCAAGGTAACTGCTTGACGCATTGCCTTCCAATCCAACTTGATCGTTGAGTGCTTTTTTCATTTTTGAAGAAATTTTCATATTAAAATTTAATATTCTTCTTTATTTAAAATGATTTCTTTATGTAAGTGTCTTTAGCAATTTCAAAAGAACGTTCTCCGTTGTTTTTTATATTAAAGTTTATTCTTCACCTAGAGTGACTACAAGAATTTCTGTTGGTTCATCCCCAGTGTTTTTACCATTATGAGTAAAGTTGATTGCCTCCATTATTGCATCACCTTCATTGTAGATTTTTGATCCTTCGCTTTGGTAATCAACTGTTACCTCTCCTTTCAGCACAAATGCGAACAGAGGATATTCATGAATGTGATTTCCTGTTTCAGAACCCACAGGAATTGTTACAATAGTGGAAGTAATTAGAGGAGATCCTTCAGGATAAGAAATATCCTGACCAATTATTGTAGAGTTAGTCTCTAAAACGGTCGTACTTGAAATTTTAGAGGATTCCTTGGACAAAGGAGGAATTTCCGAGGGAGAAGATATCGGAGGTAAATCCTCATCAGTAGTAGGCATATCATCCATTTTTTCTAATTCAGATGTTTTTTCGAGGGAAGCTGGAAAAACGATTTTTGCTATCCCCAAGTCTTCCCAACGTTTTGCGGTGTCTGGAAGTATGCATATTGTTTCTTGAGAATTAAATCGGATAACTGAAACTTTGCCTCCAAGGCATTGATTTTCATCGGTAATTCTTTCAGTTGAAATTTTTGAAGGAGTGGTTAACAAGTCAGGACATCCATCAGCATCTTTGAATTCGTTAATGGTTTCTTTTTCCATAGGGCAAGCATCAATTGAATCAGGGATGGAATCAGAGTCAGAGTCGATTTCGGTTTTAAGGTCATTTGGAAGTCTTTCAGGACATCCATCGTAGTCTAGATAATCATTAAATGTTTCAGGTAAATTCACACAGTTGTCTACCCTATCTTCAAATCCATCACCGTCAGTATCTGGGAATTCAAATTTTGTTTTCTCTTCAACGACATTATCAGGACAACCATCAGTATCTTCAAATTTATTATAATTCTCAGAAACAAAAGGACATTCATCAAGATCATCTAAGATTCCATCATGATCACGATCAGATGCCATCAAGGACCACGCATCGTTTGCCGAAATCACAATTGAAATATTTGTAATTACAATTATTGAAAACAAGACGATCAAAAAATTTAATTTTTTTAATCTCAATGAGAATGTGTGTTTTATTATCGCTTAATAATTTATTGAATAATTCAGATCCTTGTAATTAAAAAATAAATTGCAAAAGACGATAAAAATAAGATCCCTGTAAAACTTAAGATCTTCATTAAGATCGAAGGTTGCATATTTTTTCAAGAAATTTTCCAGTTACTAATCTAAAATTAGTCACGGCGATTACAGGTGCGATCATAAATGATAGAACGATTGCAAAAGCAACTATTTCTTTGAGATTTCCTGCAAATTGTAAAACCACAATCAGCGAACGTGCCAAAAGCAATCCAAAGTCAGCACCTGCGCGGGTAGACTGAACCAAATGAGAAACACTAATGGAAGCACTTGCAAATAAAATACCAGGACCAGCTGTTTTTGAAAATTTTGACAATTTTTAATTCAAAATGCTCAAACTTTATGGATTGTCTGATATTGATAAGAATAATGTAATTATTATAATAATTTAGGCACAAATTTGGGAAATTATCACGTTAAATCATTTGAGATTAAAATGAGATTACTTCCCACACCGAAAACACCCAGTTGTGTGGTCATTAACCATGCCAATTGCTTGCATTAGAGCATAGCAAATAGTTGGACCCACAAAACTAAAACCACGTTTTTTAAGATCTGCACTCATCTTTTCAGAAACCATCGTAGTAGAAGGTAAATCTGAGAGTTTTTTGAATTTGTTTTTGATTGGTTTATGATCAACAAAGCCCCAGAGATATTTATCAAATGTACCAAATTCTTTTTGGATTTTAAGGAATTGCTTTGCATTGTTAATTGCGGAATTAATTTTAAGTCTGTTTCTTATGATAGATTCATCTTTTAGAAGCAAAGATATTTTCTTTTCATTAAATTTAGCCACTTTTTTAGCATCAAAATTTGAAAAGGCTTTACGGTACCCTTCACGGCGTTTTAATATAGTAGTCCATGAAAGTCCAGCTTGTGCACCTTCCAATATTAAAAACTCAAACAATTTTTGGTCATCATGTTGTGGCACACCCCACTCTTTGTCATGGTATGATAGATTGGGTTCTTCTATAGCCCATTCACATCTTTTAACCATAGATAAAACAAAGAATAAGACAAAATAATGGTTGCTAAAAGGTAAATTATGAAATCAAACCAACAACTAATGCAAATTAACAGGAATTTTTTAATTTGTTTTGTTGTGTCTGCATCCATTTCTGCATTAATTGCACAGTCCCTAGCAGAATTTGAAAACTACGTAAACACCACAATTACAATAATCGTAGGATATGTAATTTATTTTGGAATTTTTTCAGGATTGTTTTATTTTGATAACAAAAACCGTTACAAACAGATGGGTAATAGTCTGATAAAAAAAGAAATTTTCAGTATGATCTCATCATTTGGAATAGGGGAAGTAGGATATTTGGGCGTAAGATGGCCAACATTTTATTATTTTTTAGAGATGGGAATAGAGCCATTTTTAGCCTCATTAATTTCCGAAATTATCGCTACTGGATGCTATATGGTAATTGTGACTGCGTTTTTGAGAGGAACTAAAACATTTTAAAAAATGGTATAATTTTTTGTAACAATATTTTTGGTACAAATTACTAGATACTTTTCATATTTTTTTTATAAAATAATCCAGCTGAAACTGCAGCACCCGCTGAGAAACCCAGTGACAAACCCTGAAAGACACCAAGATCAATAAGATTTTGATGACCTGCAAACCATAAGGAAAATAATCCAGCTGATGCATATGTCATTGCATTGTGTTTTTTTATTCTAAATCTGTGAACCTTATCCAAATTAGAAGAGTTTTTGATTAATTCAAAAAGATCAGAAGGTGCATTCTTAGACAAATTAGAAAAGGAACCAAAAGAGTTTGATTGGTCAATTTTTGTTTGAGATAAAATTTCGTGGTTGATAGATAGCAATTGTAGATTGTCCTTTATTTTGGATTCTTTAGTTTTGAGATCTGATAAAGAATTTTGGATTGTTTCTAATTCAAAGTCAAATGAATCAATGAGAGTTTTATTTTGTGATGGTTGTTTTTGTTTTTTGGTGGATTTATTTTTAATTTCTTCAGAAAAATAGGGTTCCACGGAATTGTTCTGAGATAAATTATGAGAAGTGTTTTCTTGAAACAGCATTTCAGGATAGGTGTTTTGCATTGTGTGCAAATATTTTTGGTCAGATTCATAGATTGTTTTCCCAGTTTTTATTGCATTTTTTAGATATAGTAATCTCCCTTTATCCCCTTTACCGGCCTTCAAAAGAGTTTCAATTAGAGAAATTGGGTGTTCGATTACCAGCTCACTCAAAACACAGCCCCCTCACAAATAAATTCATTACAAATCATGGTCCGAAAAAATGGTCTTAACGTCTAAAATCTAAATCAAGAATCTATTTTGTCAATTTTTTGAATAATTATTCAGTACAGACCACCATTATCTGAATTCAGGCACAAATTGAGAATCAGTAGAGTGAATTTAAAGAGCA
>JASFUC010000046.1:0-8736 GCA_050050475.1 Nitrosopumilaceae archaeon | reverse complement strand
AAAATCTCTTAATAGGAAATTTGTGACTAAAAAAATTAGAGCAAAAGAATGAAAAGTTCACATTCTAGTTAGAATATAGAAATTTTTCATTTTTTAATTATGGATTGGGTGGAAACTCTTCTTAGAAAATCGTGCGAAAAAACACTGACAAAAGGAGAGGTTCTTCATAGCCTTTTTCACATGATCGAGGTAAATGAGAACACATTAAACCAAATTCAATCAGATAAAAGAGATTTTGGGCCTGAGCTGGAAGAGTTAAGGAAAACAGAAATCAAAGATATTGATTTTCACATAAAATACTACAGAGGATTAGTTAATTTCATTAACAGCTTAACTGAGGGAAAAGACCCACAGTAAAACACGTGGTCATTCAGAAAAATTAGGAATTTGAGTTACGCAATTTTTTGAAAGTTTCATCAAAGTCCATTTGTTTTTCAATATTTTGTCCATAATCAGTATCTATATCATATCGATGTCTTTTCTCTGAAAGGATTTTATGCCATTTTTCTAATTCTGCAGAAATCATTAACCCAGAGTCTTCTT
Organism: Nitrosopumilaceae archaeon; assembly: GCA_050050475.1. GTDB lineage: Archaea > Thermoproteota > Nitrososphaeria > Nitrososphaerales > Nitrosopumilaceae > Nitrosomaritimum. The sequence goes on along the minus strand of JASFUC010000046.1, from coordinate 8,193 downwards.
TTGCAAACTGTTTTCGTTGTTCTTCATTTTGCCCTCGTGTAGGAAATGTTTTATTTCGGAATTTATTTTCGATATTTTGTATTATTGTGGGCTTGATAGATTCGGCCAAATCAAAATGACCTTGTTCATGATTCAATAGGGCATCTGAAGAATTTTGAATTCTTACCCATGACAGGTGTCGAAAAAATAATGTAGAAAGATTAATTGTGTCAATCAAATAAAAGATTTTTCCATCAACCATTTCAGAATGAACCGTCCAAGTATGGTGGTATTTGATGCTGCTAGATGAATCCTCAAAAGCTGAATGATTTGGATCTGCTGTAAAATCCGACCATTTTAAGAAATAATTCTTCGACCAGGTTATAACATCGTTTTCCTCCATAGATAATCAGAGAATTTTACTAAATAATTATGATTGCTTACCATCACGACCACTAAATTTCCCAAAAGAAAGAGAAGAATCAAAACCTAACCAAAACGAATTTTCATCTAATAGAGATTCGTGAAATGCCTGATGCTCAATGAGTTTATCATCTCCCCAATTACCATCATATAGAAAAGGACATTTTTCCGCGCTACCTTTAGTTTTGGTTCCTTTGCAAGTAATTATCAAGAATGTTTTATCTCTCAGTATCTTTGAAAAACATATTGTTTAGAATGGTTGTTTGACGGCATGAGAATTCTAGGGCATGGTCAGTTAAGGCAAACGTAGGAACGCCGTCAAACGTGATGACTCAAAATTACTTCTTGTAAGAAATTAAAAGAGATTGTATGTTTATTTTGAACATTTTTCTCCTAAAACAAAAAGAGCATTCAGGCACAAAAGATCAATTTTTTGATCCATTTTGATCAATAAAAAAAACATTGTTTATTTTATCAAAATTTGAGAATGTCATACATTACAAAAAATCGGGAGCAAGGCTGTTTGCTGGTTTGGTGTCTTCAACGTATCCCCCAAAGGGACTGAAGCAAAAGAAGCACCAAACTTGCTTGCTTTCCCAAAATTTCAATTAATTTTACCAAAAGATACTAGTTATTATAACGAATCAAACTAGATACTTCCGACGTTAATGGTAAGAGCAAGTTCAAAATCCGGCGAGGCTTGTGCCCGATGTGGGAAAAATGAAATCGTAACTGACAATACTACAGGAGAAAGATTTTGTGGAAAATGTGGTTTTGTAGTATCTGAAAAATCACAAGAATCAGGTCCTGAATGGAGAGCATTCACACAAGATGAAGGTGGCAACAGAGCAAGAACAGGTGCTCCGACCTCACTTACAATGCACGACATGGGTTTGGCAACAATCATCAATCCAATAAACAAGGATGCTTCAGGAAAACCTCTTACTGCATCAATGAAAAGCACCATTGAAAGATTAAGAACATGGGACAGCAGAAGTCAAGTTCATGAACCAGTAGATAGGAATTTCAGGCAGGCTTTTAGCGAATTAAACAGATTAAAAGACAAACTTGCAATTTCTGATTCTGTTATGGAAAAAGCAGCTTACATTTATCGTAAAGCCCTTGAAAAAGGACTAGTTAGAGGACGATCAATTTCAGCATTAATTGCAGCTGCTCTTTATGCAGCATGCAGAGACACAGAAACCCCTCGAACACTAAAAGATGTGGGAGAAGCTGGAAACATCAAAAGAAAAGACATTGCCAGATGCTATAGATTACTAGTTAAAGAATTGGAACTGGTGATGCCCGTAGTTGATGCAGTCCAATGTGTTTCAAGAATTGCAAGCAGATTAGGAATATCAGAGAAAACAAAACGGTATGCGACAAAGGTTCTCAAAGTAGCCCAAGAACACGAAGAATCAGCAGGAAAAGACCCAATGGGATTAGCAGCGGCTGCGCTTTATCTATCATGTGTCAAAAATGGAGAAGACATCACTCAACGAGATATTGCCGAAGCTGCAAATGTTACTGAGGTTACAATTCGAAACAGGTACAAAGGTCTTAAGATTGACCAGAACATGGAATTATAATTTTCAAAAATAGAATTTCTACACAGTCAAAAATATAGTAAAAATAAATTTTAAAATAAAATTGTTTTAGATGTTATGATTTAATCATAAATCATAAGATCTTTTTCTTCAAGCAAGCTGTGCAGAAGATTAACAGAACGATAAACATCTTTTTCTGTTTTACCGCCAGTACAAACAAGTTTTCCTGAAGAGAATACCAAAATGACAGTTTTTGGGTCAAGCATCCTATGAATAAGTCCAGGGAATTGTTCTGGCTCATACATACTTCTTGGTAAAGTTCTAGCTGCTTTCTCCAAATGCACCTTTCCTCCAAGGTTGATGGATGAGACAATATTTTGAACGGTAACTTCGGCATTTTTCTTGATTTTTATTCCGCCTTTTCTGAGTTTTTGAACCACGGTATTTACCGCTTTAACTGCCATCTCTTCGGATTTGGAGCCAGTACAAACCATCTTTCCAGATGTGAAAAGAAGTGTTGCCGTTTTTGGACTTTTTAGTCTAAATACAGCTCCTGGAAATTGCTCTGGATGGTACTCCACATCTGGGAATTTTTTTGTAATGTCATTGAGATCAAGTTTTTGATCAATAGTAGCAGATGCCACCACATTTACAATGTCTACCAGAGGCTTAGTTTGAGTCATGATTTTTATCTAAAAAACTCATGTAATTTATAACAATCACTCCATTCTAGGCACAAATCCAGTATATTAACCTCAGAAGGTAAATAATTGAATTTTTGTGGGAACATGGCGTAAAAAAGATTTATGCGTAAAAACTAGAATCCTGCTGAATCGATTCACTGGCTGCTAAATTTCCGTGTTTCCGGATTAACGCTAGGACCAATCCAACTGTTTCCAAAATTTTATTTGCAGATTCCAATAACTGCTGAGCAGAAATATCTCCATATAGTTTTCGTATTATTGAGACAGCTTTCATTGTCTTAAGATTAGGGGAAATCATAACTGAAACATGTGGGAGGGCCTTAGTCACTATATCAAATTCGTTCATAAAGTCATTGTGAAAATTATTTTTCATAAAGGCTTGTTTTACATCTTCACCCAGTGTCATATGCAAAAATAATTCGGTGGTCTGAGTCCCTTTAAGATGTGCAATTCCAACACCCAGTTTTGAACCGTTAAATTTTTCACATATTAGAATCCAATCTAATTGGGGATTTGGAGGGAGTACTTTTGAGGAGATTCCATTATCATCTAAAATCTTTCGAATCTCTTCTAGTGTGGGCATATCTTCACGGATAGTTGTGTAAATTTAAGATTTTTGATGCATTGTCATTACTAGTCAATATAATTTGAAAATACCACCCCTAAAATATAAGAGAAATCCATTGAAAATGATTGTCGTTTAATAAAAAACCTTTTAGAAAATTTAGACAGCGAACAAAACCGGTAACAACAGACCAAAAAATCAAAAGTTTTGTTTTGCGAAATTCAAAAAACGGATACTTTACTAAAGTATCAACCTTATCTTATAAATTTGAAATTTCTCAAGACAGAGCTTGGGAAATTGTTGGTGAATTATTAGACGAGGGTTCTATTGAATCTCTTCATGATGAAAGAACTGGAGAAATGAAGCTTTGTGAATATGGAAAAACATACAACATAGCAAATCTAGAACTAAAAAGAAAGAGAGAAAAAGCAAAAGAATTTAAAAAATCAAAAAAAGAACCTAAGACTGAAAAGAAAATTAGCCCTAAAAACTCTAAAAACCAAAGACAGAAATCACAATAAATTTTTGAATTATAAGCAATTTTTTAGCAAATTTAAATTTTGGAGATAGTTGTCAGATTTTATGATAGAGCTTAACAAGGACGATAGAATAGAGATTAATCGAATTTTAGAATCAGTGAAAGGTAGAATTGATAAAAAATTATGCAAATTGATTATGAACTTGATATTTCAAAATAAAGTAGGTATAAAAAAAGAGGATGAGAGATTATTCTCTATAAATCAAGAAAGAATTCCAGAGTCATCAATGAAGGCATTTTCATTAGGTAGTTTCTTTGGACAAACGTACCAAATTGGTTTGGATTTGGCAAAAAAATTAGATCTTAAATTAGATTCCAATCAAAAAAGAATACTTAGGGAATTCACTCTTTTTTTGGTGTTATTCAAATTTGAAAAAGAGATTACAAAATAACAATCCAGAATCACCATGTACTTCCTTGTTCTTTAAGTCTAGTTTTGGCTTTTAAATCAGTTATTGTATCAAATGTAATTTTATCATATTTTGTTTGAATAAATTCTGCTTCATGCATTGTTGCTCCAGTAAAATCACTGTTCTTCAAATAAGCTCCACTTAGATCGGAATTATTCAAATTGCTACTTTTCAAATCACAGTTGAACAAATCTGACCCTCTCAAATCAGCACCACAAAGGTCTGCCCCATACATGTCGGCATCCCATATTTTTGCTTCAGATAAATTACAATTCCTCAGATCAGCACCTCTAAATTTTGTATAAAACAAAATTGTTCCGTGTAAATTAGATTGGCTCAAATCAGTTCCACTTAGATCCGCGTTGTGTATGTCAAATCCTTCAAGATTTACTCCACTCATAAAAGAGTTTGAGAGATTTTTTCCAACCAAATTCTCATATGCAAAATTTACATTCTTGAGATTTCTTTTCTTAAAAACATCAGGAATATCCATCACAAATTAAAGCAAATAATTAGGATAAAATATTATGCCTAGATTCAGCCGTTAAAGATAAACAAATTTGCAAGCACAATAAACTCCTAAGGGTATTTTAATATCAAAATCTGAATTATATTGATTTGACTGAGGAAAAACTACAAGGGTCGGGCGGCTATATCATAGCAGAGATTACAGATGAACAAGCAAAAAAAGCTGATTTAGGCGTAGGAAAGTTGTTTTTGGCACCTATTGGAAAATTAGAAGAGCAAAACATGAAAAAATATTTTTGCAAAACATGTGAAGAGGAGTTTGATTCTCCACCAAAAATTCACCTAGAAGAAAGTAACCGCGAAGAGGTAGCAGACAACCTAGTTTTGGTTGAAAGAGGACAATATAACTGTCATAAATGTAATTCAACTATAGGAGAATACAGGGTTTTCCAAAAACAAGACGAATCACAAGACGTTGGTAATGCAAAACCAACCGATTCCTCATAAATTTCATCTTTTTAAAATTGATTTACCCACTTGGATTTGTTGGGTCATGGTAAATTACTTCATTTAGCACTTGATCAAGAATTTGTTTTTGCCCTCCTTCATTATCAATGGTTACAAGTAAGATATTTCCATCAGGTAAAGGGATTGTAGCTCTTCTTAGTTTTTCATACACAGCTAATGTGTAAAGTCCTTTTCCAACTTTATCATAATGTTTCATTCTTGATTTCCAAGCAGAGGCAGCATGTTTCAGTGTATCCTGTGTATCTTCAGGTGAAAGATACAGATTAGAACCAGGCCTGCTTTTTGTTGCCAATGCATTGCCTTCTAAATCACTGATAGCAGCAAATCTAATATTGTCATCTATCGCCAAAATTCTATCAAGTTGTTTTTCATTATCAGATGACATGTACTCTATAGAAAAAGAATATGATTTAAAATCTTCTATGAGGATAATATCATAATAAAATACAATCACATACAAATTAAAATCAATTTCAACGATGAGTCTTAAAGTAATTTTAATATCTGTTAGACTTGTTTTTAAAGAAATGAGTAAAACCAACCAACGAATGATAAATCAACAAAAAATTCTCAATGCCGAATTAAAGCAGTTAGATCATGATTTTGAAAAGGCTCAAACTTTACAAGAAAAAATGGCCATTCACAATCTTATTGTATCGAAAGTCAAGGAAAGGCAAAAAAATCAAAAAGAAATAGAGCAAATCAGGGCAGAAAACAAGGTAATATCATATGCAAAAATAAGAAAAACCAAGAAAAGAAAATAGTGTTTTTGGTATCAATTTTGAAAATCAGAATGAGTTTAATATCTAAGATTGGCAAATAATGGTTATGAGTGAAGAAAAAGATTCTGAGAAAATAAAGGCCGAAAGAGAAGAAATGGTAGAAGAAGCCCACCAGCTTGATCTAAAGGAAGGATACGAGCAAGACGAAGAATACGAAGAGTCAGAAGATTAGATTTATTTCTTTTCTGTGCTAGATAATATTAATTTGAATATCCAGATAACAGAATCGAGCCCCAAATCATCGGTAAGATTATGCAGTCTTGCATCAAATTCATCTTCGTTGCAAGTGTTGTTTTTTGTAAAAAATTCTTTTATTGAATTTTTCAAATCTTCATCACCTACATTTTTATCAATAATAGAACATAGTTTTGGTTTATCTCCCAAAATAAGAAATAGAGGAGCAAGTTGTTTTCTGAATTCCAAAATCCCCAGGTCTGTGATGAAAAGATGATAATTAGAACCGGCTCTAAACGTACCAATTGCTTCTTTGAAATAACCTGCTCGGATAAATCGTGTAACCATATAATGGAGATGATCTTGACTTGGGAGAGCCTTTAGAAGAGATTGCGGCATATTTTCTAACAAATCCCTTGCAACAACTGATTGGTCCCTCCGATGATAGTAAAGGTACGTTAATAGCCATATCTCCATTTCCGGATTATGATAATCTGTAAGATCCTCATTCATTTACCAATAATGGAATTACCTGAAATATAGATGTGACAAAATTGAATGTATTTGAAATGGATGGAAGAAAGCATGGAAAATTCCAGGCATAAAAAGTCCTCACGTAAAGATGGTGTCAAAATTAATTTGAATTATTATGGTTTTCTTTATGCCAGTCTCTTTTGTTGCAGCTAACACAAAACAAATTCAAGTTTGGTTGCTCCTTTGAGCAATACCTACAGACTTTTGTTATTGTTGCCATGGAAATCAGTCTCAAATATTGATTATATCGACTAGTACGTAAAATCAAAAACAGACAATATTTTGAGATAAAAGGTCCTAAAATTAAACAAATTTTGGAACAATACGCAAAAATTATGGCCGTTCAGACTAAAATGAACAACATAATAACCTAGACATTATAATCACTTTTAGCCCATACAAGACGTGATTATTATCTGCACTCATTGTAAAAAAAATTTGAGGTTTGATGTTGCAAGAATAATTTATGATAAGTGGTATCACAAGAGGTGTTTATTTCACATCGCATATTTGATAAAACTAGAGAGATTTTTCTAAAGGCTTAATTTTACAGGGACTGATTACTGTTTATGATTCAATGTAAGATTTGTGGAACACCTTTAGGAAAAGAACCAACAACAGAATATCTTGAAAATCATTGGAAAAAACATCATTCTTGGCATTGGGAGAAAAATCAGGATAAAACCCCAGAAGAAGCCCTAATAAAAAAGCGCTAAAGAATTCTTAAAATTCAATTTTGTCTAAATTTAAGCAGAGACGAAATGAATGAAGGTGAATTATTAGTCCCATTGTTTATAATTGCCGCAGTAGGGATTTTTGTCGGAACCAGGATTTGGATGGCCTTTAGAAAGTAATAAGCTCTAAATCACACTTCTCTTAAGAAAATTAATGAAGCCAGGATTTTACATTTCAATGGGCGTTGCCATTGCAGCACTAGTAGTCGGTTTTGTTTTACTTAATGATATCCAACAAGAAAAAGATGCCAAAACTGTGTGGATACAAAAAATACCTACCCAATGTAATGATGTGTGGAATACCGAATACAACGAATATTATCAGATAAATCCAGAAATGAAAAAAGTCTCAAGAGAAGAATCCAAAGCAATACTTGATACCATCATAAAAAATCATTATGAAAATCAAGGAATAAGGATTTTAGATTTGAATTTAGATCTTGATTACTATGACGGGGTAAGATGTGAAGCATGTAGCTGTTTGGGATGGGATAGGCTTTCTATTCAAATTTCACAAAGTGATTTAGAGAAAATTCCTGCGAGTGAAGGATGGGAGGTTCTCAACTAAAAGAGGGGTACATAATTTTTTAAAAAATCAAATTTTCTAAACTTGGATTTATTTTACTAAAATTTTAAAATACATAATACAAACAGCAGCAGATAATTGCTTCACCTTGGGCTGCAAAAAAGAGTAAAAAGCTGCCCAAAATTATCTATTAAAAAACGGATAAACATCACGTCTTGGACCAGCAGTCGGTTATAGCATGCTCAGACTGCTAATCGAAGGCGTGTACAAAACTTGGAACA
>JASFUC010000045.1:0-8787 GCA_050050475.1 Nitrosopumilaceae archaeon | reverse complement strand
CTAATTTTATGAATCATTCAATAGATACAGCTAAAACTCTAGATATCATAGAAAGAATGAAGCTTGCAAGAATTGGAGAATACAAAAAATGGGAGACCATAATTAAAAAAATCAAAAAAGAACAAGACCTCCTTCCAGCAGAAATAGAATACTTTTCAAATTTTACAAGAATTTATAAAAAATCTAGCATAAGTTTTAGAAGCAAAATTTACCATACAAGATTGTCAGAGCATGACATGAAACCGCCCTGTGAGATGTGTGGAGAAAACTCAGAGTTTTACTGTAACATGAATGATCAGTATTTTTGTATCATCCATGTTGTAGGACACGATGATAACGAGGTTTAGGATGCCGGAATAGTTTCTTCAAAATTAAAAGAGTTCTCTACAAAATATTCAACTCGTGTTTTTTTGAATTCACGTGAGCTAAAAAGAATACGATAATCATCAACATGTATTTGATCCTGTATTGTTTTTGCCATTTCATTTGCCTCATCATGAGTCTTGCAATGAATCATAGAAAATACATTGTAAGGCCAATCAGGATAGGTTGGACGTTCATAGCAATGACTAATCTGTGGGAAGGATCCCAATACTTCCCCTACTTCAGAAATTCTATCCTCTGGAACTTTCCACACTATCATTCCATTTGCAGTAAATCCAACTTGTCTATGTCTTAAGATTGCAGCAAATCTTCTCATCACCCCATATTCTTCATAATACTTCATTTTTTCAAATAATTCCTTTTCAGTAATTCCAAGATTTTTTGCAGATTTTACAAATGGTTCATCAATAATATCCATATCCTTTTGTAATTCACGGATAAAGTTTTTGTCTTCTTCTGTTGGTTCAAATTTTGCATTTTTTACTTGTTTTTTTTCTTCAGTTGGTGCGACGTCATGTTTTTTTTCATCGACCATGTCAAGTTTAACTCCAATCTTGAAGAGTTGAAGAGTTGGAAGCATTCTTACTTTTTTAATTCCTTTTAGGACATTAAATTTATCAAGTTCAGTTTTCAGGTCAGAGCCTGGCGGAACTGCCAATGTAAACCATAAATTAAACTGATGATCTCGCTCATAATTATGACTAACGCCAGGATGCCGATTAATTTGATTTGCAACATATTCTAATTTATCAGGTTCAATTTCCATTGCAACCAATGAACTTGTATATCCGAGTTTTCTGGTATCAAAAATTGCACTCAGTTGTCTTAGAACGCCAATTTCTTTTAATTGCTTGAGACGTTGTTTTACGATTTCTGGAGTTGTATTGAATTTTTTAGCAATAGCATCAAACGGTCTCGTTACTAAAGGGAAGGTCCACTGAATTTCATTTAGAAGTTCTTTATCTAAATCATCCATAGACACCATTGGTTTGTGCAGGTTTGTTTTCAATTAAAAACGTAGCTAGATTGCAAGGATTTTAAAATGTATAAATAGAAAATGCCGCGCCTTTGATCGGTGATAATTAATCTAAATTTACAAAATAAAAAAGTGGTCGTGATAGGAGGTGGTAAAGAGTCCCTTAAAAGAATCAAAGCCCTTCTTAATCAAAATTGTCAAATCACCGTAATTAGCGAGGAAGTAAACAAATCAATTAAGGGTATTGCTAAAAGAGAATTAATTAATTTAAAAAAACAAAAACTAGAAAACGCAAATTTTCTCACCTCAGAGAAACCACATATGGTGATCACCACTACCAACAACAAAGCCCTTAATCAAAAAATAATCAACAAAGCAAAAAAAAGTAAGATAATAGCATACAGCTCAGACAATCCTGAATCCAGTGATTTTTCAAATCCAGCAATTATAGATTTTGAAAAAATAGTTCAAATAGCAATTTTCACTGGTGGAAAAAGTCCAATCATGTCAAAAAAAATTAAAGAAGATGTAGAAAGTGCAATTAGAAAAACAATCACAAAAGAAGACCTCACACAGATCAAAATTCAGCAGATCGCAAGAGATTTGGCAAAGGTCAAAATCACCTCCCAATCACAACGAAAATCCTTCCTGGGCACTATCATTAATGATAAGAAGATTAAACAGTTAATAAAAGACGGACAAACCAAAAAGATTGAAAGCCGTATCGTTACGATATTGAGGGATTGGGAATGAATCAGAACATAATTAATGCACGGGTAACTTTTCGAAATTCTCCAATTCACATTTTAGAAAAATTTACCATAAGAGATGTAGAAAGTGCTTATCCTCAATTCAAAGAATATTCAGGACTTGATGAGTGTGTAATAATTCAAACATGTAATAGAATAGAGTTGTTTGGAAAAACAAAAAATTATGATCAAGAAAAAATCAAAAAAACATGGGCGTCACTGGCAGGATTAGATGAAGAAATATTTGATGGAAATTTGGAAATTGAAGAGAATGAAAAAGCATTTCACCACTTGTTAAAGCTCACCTCAGGTTTAGATTCTATGGTTGTTGGAGAAGAGCAAATACTAGGACAAATAAAAAATTCTATTACATCTGCACGGAATACTAGAGCATCAGGTCAGCATCTTAACACCTTGTTTGACAAAGCCATTCGTATTGGTACAAGAATAAGAAATTCCAGTGGAATCAGTCAAGGAGGAATATCTGTGGGATCAATGGCAGTAAAATTGGCTGAAGAAAATATCGATGAGTTAAAATTTAAAAAAATTCTACTGATTGGCACAGGGGAAGTATCCACATTAGTTGCAAAATCTCTTCAGAGGAGAGGGTATGATTTTGCAGTCACAAGTAGAACCATAGAAAGATCTCAGGCATTTTGCGAAACAATGGGAGGAAGCCCCATAAAATTCGAGGAAGTATTATCCGGATTTGGGAATTATGATGTATTGTTTGTTGCTACCACTGCCCCCTATTTTCTAGTAACCTTTGATAGAATAACTGATGCCGTTAAAAAAAGAAAAAATGGAATGATGATTTTAGATTTGTCAAATCCCAGAACAGTGGATGAAAGAGTCGCTACAATTGGAGGTATAAAACTGATGAATTTAGATCAAATAGCAGAAATGGTTGAAAAAAATATGAATGCCAGATTAAACAAGGTGAAAACAGTTGAAAATATAATTAATGAAGAAGTATCTGTACTAGAGGCTTCAATGAAAAGACTAGACGCAGAACCATTGGTAAAAGACGTATTCAAAAACATAGATTCGATGCGGCAGAAAGAATTGAAAAAAGCTTTGTCTATGCTTGATGAGAAAGATGAAAAGAAGATCAAGATAATAGAAGAATTGACAAAAGCAGTTGTAGAAAGTATAGTGTCTACCCCTATGAATAAAATACGTAAAGCCACAGAACAAGGACAACCAGATTTATTGGAAATTGCAAGTAAGTTATTTGACTACAAAAACGAGCAAGAATAGACTAGGATTATATTTTACTCGCAACGAATTTTGATATGTCATTTCCTACAAGACGTCTACGCAGATTAAGAACCACCCCCAAAATGAGGGATCTGGTACAGGAAACTAATTTGAGCACACGGGATTTAATTTGCCCAGTTTTTGTTCAAGAAGATCTAAAATCAAGGGTCAAAGTAGAATCCATGTCTGAAATTGAAAGATTACCCTTAGATGATCTTAATGACGAGGTAGGAACAATTTCTGATTTGAGCATTCCAGCAATAATGCTTTTTGGAATTCCAACAAAGAAAGATGACGCAGGAAGTTCTGCATTTGATGAGAACGGGATTGTTCAAAAAGCTATTTCTCAAATAAGAACAAATTTTGGAGATAAAATGGTCATAATGGCAGATGTTTGTCTTTGTCAATACACATCTACAGGTCATTGTGGAATTATTCATGGAGATAGAATTGAAAATGATTCCAGTATTGAAACACTTTCAAAGATTGCAGTAAGCCAGGCAAAAGCTGGAGTAGACACGGTTTCACCATCCGCTATGATGGATGGTCAGGTGGCAGCTATAAGAAATGCTCTTGACGAAAAAGGATACACAGATGTATCTATAATGTCTCACTCTGCAAAACATCGTTCTTCATTTTATTCACCATTTAGAGATGCGGCAGAATGTGCCCCAAAATTTGGAGACAGAAAAACCTACCAAGTACCATATACAAATGCCAGAGAAGCAATGAGGGAGGTAGAAACGGACATTAATGAAGGAGTAGACATTGTAATGATAAAACCAGCTTTATCTTATTTAGATTTGATTTCTGAAACCAGAAGAAGGTTTAATGTTCCAGTTGCAGCATATAGTGTATCAGGAGAATATGCACTAGTAAAAGGGGCTGCAAAACAAGGATGGATTAATGAAAATGAAATTACATCAGAGATCCTTTATTCAATTAAGAGAGCAGGAGCAGACATGATAGTCACATATTTTGCAAAATCTGCAGCCAAGTTTCTTCAAGAATCATGAGAAACGATGAAAGATTTGAAATAGAACGAGCCTTTGATTTACTTCCACACATTGTGGGTTCTAGTTGGGCAGTTGTTTGGTTCAGATTGAACAAAATCAAAAACCCCACAAGAGAAGAATACAGAGAAAAAGTCTTAGTCTATTTCAAAATGATAGATCCTGTTTTTGAGTCATTTCCCCAGGATAAGAATTTTGAAGAAATTAGAAAATATGTCGAATATAGAAAAAAAGAAGAATATCAGAAAATCATCAACGGATTAAATCCAGAAGTTGAAAAGCGATATGACAGATACGTAGATTATGGTTAAACTATTGAACTATAGCTGCCTTTGATTTTGTTTTTACCACAAACCTATACGTAATCAAAATTCCTAGAAATTCAGTATATTCTACAAACCCTACCGTGTAAAAATGCAGTAACCATCCATCCATTACAGCATCAAATGATGCAATTACTGCACTCATTTGAGGAAAGTCAGTGACAAATGCTAAAGGCGCAATCACCAGACCATAAAGCCAGTCATCTGCCCCCCATTCATCTGTTTGTTCCATTATTTTTTCCGGATTACCAAGTTCCTGGTTTAGCAGGGATTGATCCTTCATTTCTGCAAATCTCGAATTGCCTTGATTAATGGCAAAAATCATTGTCCCCAATAGAACAAGTACAAATACAGATTCAGCGTAAACAAGAATCTTTCTTTTACCTCTTAGTAATTTTTCAATTTGTCTTTCGAACATTTTTCCAAATGCTCCAAGCTTTTTCTTTTTTACAAGTATCAGAATTCCAATAGAAATCGCAGTGATAATTCCAAAAGATCCAAACCAATTATCAGAGACATAGGTAACAAAGATCAATCTTGCAGGTAACAAAACACCTGCCATCACTGCAAAAACTATGATAGTTTCATAGACATCTTTCAAGATTAATCGACATTCCAGGAAAATTGACCCATAAATTTATGGGAACCAGTCATTACATTTAAGGAAGAATTGATCTTTTTGATAGTGCCAACATCAAATCAAGTGCTAATTAGAAATATTACAATTCTTTTTTCAATTCTGACAAAAAATTTTTTAAAACTATTGTTCTTCGTTTTGCTTCAGATTTGCCAGATTTCGTATTCATTAAAGATTCTAGTAATAGTAATTTTTTGTAAAAATGATCCAAAGTCCATTTTTGGTCATCAGAACTCCTTTTTTTACAAAAAGGATCCGCAGGATTGTAAAATGGCCTATTCTCCGAACCAGCCACAGCAAATACTCTTGCTATTCCTATAGCCCCTATTGCATCAAGCCTATCAGCATCCTGAAGAATTTTACCTTCAATGGTTTTCGGAGTCTTGTTTTGGGAAAAGCTATGGTCTCTTATTGCCTCAGAAATTATCTGAATTTCATCTCTTGTAAAGCCGTATTTTTTTAAAATTTTCTTGGAGGCCTCAGAGCTTTTAATCGATGACAATTTAGAACGTTTACCAGATTTTGGATATGAAATGATATCATGAAGAAGTACTGCACAAAGAACTAGTTTTGGATGAACTTTTTCATTTTTACAAATTTTTTGTGCATTTTTGTACACTCTCATTACATGATCAAAGTCATGTGCTGAATCGTTTGAAATCTTCAATTTTATTTCATTTTTCAAAGAATCAAGAACATCCAATTTAAAACCTCCATAGTTTAGGTTTTACAAATTTTATCTTTCTTTGAGTAATTAAAAGAGACCAATTAATTGAAGCAAAAAGGATTATCAGGCCAATTCCCACAACATCGACAAGTAATATTCCAGTTAATCGATCTTCAAATATTTCTAAAAATGGTTTTAAAACAGCATCACCAAAATATATCATAACAATATAAGACAAAACCCTTCCAAACCAAAATCCTATGTAAATACCCAAGCTTTTTGCTCTCATAAGTCCATAAGCGATAAAGAGCATATTGCTTGGGAGAGGAGTTGCTCCAAAAAGAAATGAAGCAATCAAATATCCAAACTTTTTTTTGTTGAGATAATCACCAATTATGTCAAGGTTTGATTTTTGTTCCTCCCCTACAAATCGTCTGAAAAGTCCACTAATTTTTTTTAGGGCAATTCTCCCAAGGGTAGCCCCTGTTGCACCAACCATTGAAAGTAATACGATGTTAAGAGTAGGATCAAGTAGATAAAACGATGTTAAAACTATCCAGCTAGGAGGCATAAGAATTGGAGATGCATTCATACCGATCAACACTAAAAAGATCCCAAAATAGGAAAATTCACTAAAGACCTCAAAAATATCCGCCATTTGCCTAGTTTTGAATTTAGTTTTTTATTTCTAAACCCTTGGTTTTATTATAGGCAGTAAAAAAATTACAAATTATTGTAAAATAATCAAGAAATTATAATAATTCCAAATTTTGATTAATGTTTTGTAACATTTTGGAATTATCATTCAATATACTTAAAAGTAATTTTTGCGTAACTTATCTAATGTCAGAGGTTGCTTGGAAATGTTTTAGATGTAATTTATCGTTCAAAGACGAAGATGTTGCGTCTCTGCACAAGCAAATATCAAACCACTCAGTGTCCAAAGTAAAAGCAATAACCGCATAATATATCATCGAAATTCTGATTTTAATTAAAAAATGCAGGAGGTGGGATTTGAACCCACGAACTCCTAAGAGAAAGGATTTCCTATTAATGGATCTTGAGTCCTTCTCGGTTGACCGGGCTTCGATACCCCTGCAATGATTTTCAATATTGACCGATATTTCTCAATTTCTATTAGTGATTATAAAACACAAAAATCCATGAGTTACTTTTTGGCATGTTCTTTTGAAGGGTTGTCAACACCTAGAATTTTATCAATTATTTTGAAAAAAGGACATTTACCTTCATACATAAAATCGATACGATAACATTCCTAAAATCAATTTCCAGAATAATTGGATTTTCAGGCATAAAATAAGAAAAATTTAAAGACTTTCCAATGGATTCATTTTTTGATCGGTCAGCAAACAACAAATTCCTACTAAATATAGATTATTTTCAAAGCTTTTAATTGTGTGAATTAGGGTCAAAATCACATGGAAGAATTCCAACCAATTTCACAAGTAAAGAATATGCGAAGCGGAATCAACACAAAAGGTGTCATTAAGAGTATGGGCGATCCTAGAACAGTCAATCTCAAAAGTGGAGGTACCATCGATGTTTGCGATGCAATATTATCAGATGGAGAAACAGAGAATGATGAGGTTAAGCTTACTTTGTGGGGAGATGACATCAAGGCAGTAAATGTAGGAGATACCATTGTCATCACCAATGGATATACAAATTCATTTAGAGACGAAGTTTCCTTAACCAAAGGAAAATTCGGCAAGATGGAAATAAATCCTCTTTAAATAATATTTTTTAATTATTTTTACGTTTTGTGGCTCTAGCACCTTTAGGTCCCCTAAATAAAGATCCTCAGAACATCAGAGTAAGAAAAAGAACAAACAAGAATCTAGATTTGATTTTCTAATGAATTTTCTAATTCTTTCACATACTCTCGAACCAGTCTTTCACTAATCCTGAGTAGATGATTTGCCTCATCATCACTAAGATGGTCTCTACCATCGTCTAATGCTTCTTGTACTACAGTACTAAATTCGTATGCAAGAGTTTTACTTCGTATTTCCAATACTCTCTATCGCCGAATTAGTTTACAATAAAACAATACTTAAAGCGGATCGTCTGTCATATGATTTTTTAACAAACTGGAGTTTCTCAACTCTAGGCACAGCAAAATTACACTATTGGCCGTAAAGGCATTCTGATAAACCTTAAGAATTCAAAAAATGCATTTAAAGTGTTTGTTGTTGTGTTTGAACTTTTAATTCTTCAAATCCAAGACAGGGGTAGGAATAAGGTTGAATGTTCAAAAACAAGTCACCATTTACAAAAAATTCCAAGAA
Source organism: Nitrosopumilaceae archaeon (assembly GCA_050050475.1). GTDB lineage: Archaea > Thermoproteota > Nitrososphaeria > Nitrososphaerales > Nitrosopumilaceae > Nitrosomaritimum. Next base: position 469 of record JASFUC010000045.1, on the reverse strand, counting down.
GAATTTAAGATAGACGAATCAACCATAATTAATGCCCAGAATTTGCATCTAGAGTTATTAGAAAAAAATCCGTTCAAATACGAATCGTTTTACCTAATTGCGGCAGTCTGTCTATATGCAATATCCCAGGCAATTCCAAAAAAAATATCTCTTGACGATATAGAAAAAGTATCTCACATAAAAAAGACAGAAATTGAAAAATGTTACAACCTAGTACTTGAGATCGAATAACGCAATCTACAAAAAAATTGAAATTTAATTTTTAATAATCAAGAATCGACCTAGTTTACTTTTTAGATTTTTTAGCAGATTTTTTTACCGGGGTTTTCTTTGCAGGTTTTTTAACTGCTTTTCTTTTTGGAGCTGCCTTTTTTGCTGCGGTTTTCTTTGCAGGTTTTTTAACTGTTCTTTTTGGAGCTGCCTTTTTTGCTGCGGTTTTCTTTGCAGGTTTTTTAACTGTTCTTTTTGG
>JASFUC010000044.1:0-8934 GCA_050050475.1 Nitrosopumilaceae archaeon | reverse complement strand
TTGGTTTCCATGGTGTCCATTTATGACAAAAATTGTATTTACATTATTTTCATAAAGAGATGCACATAAATCCAAAAGTATGTTTTGAAGGGTTGTCCTTTTCAAACTTAAGTTTAAAAACGGCGCATGCTCAAAAGAAACTCCATAATTAATCGTTGGAAGAAGCAAAAAATTATTAATCTCTGAAATTTTTTTGGAAATTTCTGTAACAATATCCGAATCCGTTGATATAGGAAGATGAGGGCCGTGTTGTTCTATTGATCCGACCGGAATAACTGCAACATGTTTTTTATTTTTGAGAATGTTTCTAAGGATTGGATCAAACTGTGATTTAATTTCTATCATTTGATTCCCTTGGATTTGATGTGAACCTTTCTCCAGCGAACCTCCAACTTGTTTTCCAAATGCATCTTCATTGCTTTTAGCAAAGTTTCTGCTTCCAGTCTCTGCCCTTTTACCTTAATCTCTTCTAGCGAATCGTTTGGGTCTACCTCAAAAGAGTCTTGAAAAATTATTGGTCCTTGATCTAAGTTTTCTGTGACATAGTGGGAAGTAACACCAATAATTTTTGTTCCCCTTTCATAAGCTTGTGCATAAGCCAATGCCCCAGGAAACGCTGGAAGAAGAGATGGGTGAATGTTGATAATTCTATTTGGATATCTCCAAACAAAGTTTGGAGTAAGAATCCTCATGTACCTTGCCAATACAATCAAATCGATATTGAATTTTTTACAAACTTCGATAATTCTTGATTCTGCTTTTTCTTGAGTTTTCTCCTCGATTGCAATAAAAGGAATTTTTGCTTTTTTTGCCAAAGGTCCAAGTGTTTTTTCGGTTCCTATTATTACTGAAATTTTTCCCTTCAAAGCTTTCTTTTTTGAGGCCTCAAGAATTGTTTCAAGGCAAAGAGGTTCTTTTGTTACAAATATTGCGATATTTTTTTGACTAGTGGTTTCATGATGGGTATTGACATCCATTTTCTCTTTTTTTGCAAGTTTCTGAATTTCAGAATCAAATTTTTCTACATTGATATTTTTTGTAAAAGATGCTTCTAGATACATTCCAAAAAGACCTTTGATTACATTTTGGTTTACTTTCTCTATGTTTCCTCCCATAGAAAAAACAAAATTAGTAAAAGACGCAACGATTCCTTCCCTATCTGCACCCACAACTGTAATTCCAATCACTGTTTTTTTCAAGACTTTCTTGGTGAATGTTTTCTCATTATTAATCATTCACAGAAAAAATGAATCAAGTGCGGGAGGTGGGATTTGAACCCACGAACTCCTAAGAGATAGGGTCCTAAGCCCTACGCCTTTGGCCAGGCTGGGCGACTCCCGCAACGGAGGTGCCACTAGACACAAATTTATCTATTATTGAACATAAGTATGGCAAAATTCTTTGGTACAAATGGAATTCGTGGAGTCTTCAAAGAAGATTTCACTTTGGAGTTTATTCACGACATGACTTTAGCTATTGGGACATATTTCAAAAAGGGACCTATACTGGTAGGTTATGATGGCAGAGAATCAAGTCCTGTTATTGCAAAAACTGTCTGTACTGCACTAAATTATTGTGGCCTTGATTGCAATGATGCGGGTCTTGTACCTACTCCTTGTCTGGAATATGCAGTAAAAAAATTGGAATACACTGGTGGAATAATGATCACAGCATCACACAATCCACCCCAGTATAATGGAATAAAACCTGCAGCAAAAGACGGAGTTGAAATTTCTAGAGAAGATGAATTGATTATTGAAGACATCTATCTGAAAAAAAATTGGATAAAAAACCCGTCAAAATTTGGAGCTACAGGAACAGATGATAGAGCAATTGAAGTTTACCTTCAAGGAATTATTTCCCAAGTTGATTCTGAAAAGATAACATCAAAAAAATTCAAAGTTGCACTTGATCTTGGAAATGGAGCACAAGCAGTTTCTGCACCTATTTTTTGTGACAAATTAGGATGTGATGTGTTTTTAGTAAATCAAAAAATTGATGGCTCCTTTCCGGGGAGAGGTTCAGAACCTACTCCTCAAAACCTTCAAGAGCTTTCTAAAATTGTAAAAGAAAACCACGCAGATCTTGGTATTGCATTTGATGGGGATGGGGATAGAAGTATTTTTTGTGATAACAATGGGGACATTTTAACAGGAGACAAATCAGCACTAGTTTTAACTCAACACATCTTGAAGAAAAAACCTGATTCTTTGGTAGTAACATGTTTGAATTCTGGTTCAAACATTGAAAGTATTGCCAATCAATTTAACTCTAAAGTTATTCGAACTAAAGTTGGAAGTGTTGAGGTCTCAAGAAAAATGGTTCCAACAAATGCTCTTATTGGATTTGAAGAAAATGGGGGATTCATGTATGGGCCTCATAACCAAGTAAGAGATGGTTGTATGACGCTTGCCCTAATGTTGGATTTACTGGCAATATCTGAAAAACCACTTTCTCAGAAAATAAATGAACTTCCATCATCCTACACGACAAAAGACAAACTATCATGCTCTTCTGAAGATGCCAAAAAACTAATTCAAGCCCTAAAAGATGAATTTCCAAATTCAGACACGACAGATGGAATAAAAATTTCAATTAATTCCAAAAACTGGGTCATGATAAGACCAAGTGGAACCGAACCAATCATTCGGATATACGGCGAAGCTGATTCTCAGCAAAAACTCGACTCTCTAATGTCTGAATATCTAAAAAAAGCTAAATCAATCATTTCCAGATAACACTTTTAAAACCAATCGCTCGCATGATGGGAATGGAGAATGATCCCTAAGGGTGACAAAGTATGGGTAAAGCTTACTATGTAAAATTTGAGACACCAGAAGACTTGGTAAATCCAATTCTTGAAGCCGTCAGAGTTGCATCTACCAGCGGTAAAGTAAAAAGAGGTACCAATGAGGCTACAAAGGCCATTGAACGTGGTACCAGTAAACTGATTGTTATAGCCGAAGATGTAGAACCACCTGAGGTAGTAGCACATCTTCCAATCCTTTGTGAAGAACAAGGTGCAGCATATGCTTTTGTTCCAAACAAACAAGAATTAGGAAAATCTTTGGGCATTGACATTACATCTGCCGCTGCAGCAATTTTGGATGCTGGTGATGCACAACATATAGTTGACCAAGTTGTATCATCAATTGATAAAATTAAAGGTGGTAAGACCGATAAATGAGTGCTACAACTGACGAAGTAACTCAATCTGAAATTATTCAAATTGTTGGCAGGACAGGAATTGCAGGAGAAGTCATTCAAGTTAGAGTTAAAGTTCTAGATGGCAAGGATAGGGGAAGAATTCTTACAAGAAACGTCAAAGGATCTGTTAGATTGGGAGAAATTCTAATGCTAAGGGAGACTGAACGAGAAGCAAAGAAGATCAAATAGGTTGTGGGATAAATGAGTCTTTTAGTTAAACCATGTAATTTCTGTAATAGAACCGTTGCAAAAGGGTCTGGCACAATGTTTGCAAAAAATGATGGAACTGTTTTATGGTTTTGTTCTGCAAAATGCAAGAAGAATGCACTTGAGCTAAAACGCGATCCAAGAAAGCTAAAATGGACTAAAAAATACGTCAAAGGCGGAATTAAACAAAAGAAACGTTGACTGAACAATCTCTTTTTATTGTTAAACCAGACGCAGTAGCTAGAAACCTCACTGGTGAAGTAATTGCTAGATTTGAGAGAAAGGGATTCAAACTAGTCAAGTTAAAATTATTTAAATTTACAAAAGAACAAGCAGAAAATTTCTATGGTGTTCACAAAGACAAACCATTTTTCGGAGAACTAACATCATTTATCACATCTGGACCTGTCGTTGCAGCAATTATTGAGGGAAACAATGCTGTAGCAACTACAAGAATTATGATTGGTGCAACAAAATCCTTTGAAGCAGCACCAGGATCAATTCGGGGAGATTTTGGACTTGGATTTACTGATAACATCATTCACGCATCTGACTCTCAAGAGAGTTTTGACCATGAATCGAGGGTAGCATTTGAGTGATCTGTTTTGCAAATTCGTCAGCCCATTGTGGCAGTTTTAGGTCACGTAGACTCTGGAAAAACATCTCTACTAGATAGAATAAGAGGAACTGGAGTTCAGGGAAGAGAAGCAGGTGGAATCACACAACATATTGGAGCAAGTTTTCTTCCAACCGAAACAATCAAAAAAACATGTGGTCCCTTATACAAAAAACTTGAAGAGGCCGAATCAAAAGTTCCAGGAATTTTAGTTATAGACACTCCTGGTCATGAAGTATTTACAAATCTTAGAGCTAGAGGTGGTTCTGCAGCTGATATTGCAATTTTAGTGGTTGATGTAAACCGAGGCTTTCAACCTCAAACAAATGAAAGTTTGAAGATTTTACAAAGCAGAAAAGTCCCATTTGTAGTTGCACTAAACAAGTGTGATCAGTTATCTGGATGGAGAAAATCTGATACACCATTTATCTCAAAGGCAATAAAAGAACAGGATCAATCCATCCAAAATGATTTAGACCAAAAGATCTATGATGTCGTAGGAACACTATCTATTTTGGGATATCAATCCGAAGCTTTCTATCGTGTAAAAGACTTTAAATCTGAGATTGCAATTGTACCTATTTCTGCAAGGTCTGGAGTAGGAATTCCTGAACTTCTTGCAGTCTTAATTGGGTTAACACAACAATATTTACAAAAACGACTCAATCAGGAAGAAAAAGATCCAAGAGGAATAGTTTTAGAGGTAAATGATGAGGTCGGATTGGGACAGTCTGCCAACATTATCTTAATTGACGGCAGCATTAAGAAAAGTGACAGTATTGTTGTTGCAAGACGTGATTCAGTAATAGTGACAAAGCCAAAAGCCATTCTTTTACCAAAACCACTTGATGAAATGAGAGATCCACGTGACAAATTCAAACCCGTAGAACAAGTAGATGCCGCTGCTGGATTAAAAATAGCATCACCTGATCTAGTGGATGTTTTGCCTGGGAGTACACTTTATGTTGCCTCTAATGAAGCTGATGTGAAAAAATATACCAAATTAATCGAATCTGAAATGAAATCAGTCTTTGTTGATACTGAAACTAATGGAGTTATTTTAAAATGTGATACCATAGGATCCCTTGAAGCAATAATCGAGATGCTACGACGCTCTCAGGTGCCTGTTGCAAAGGGTGACATTGGTCCAGTCAATCGCAGAGACGTAATGGAATCAAAGGCCATAAAAGAAAACGATAGACATTTAGGAGTAATTCTTGCGTTTAATGTAAAAATTTTACCTGATGCAAAAGAAGAATCAGAAAATAACCGTATTCGTATTTTTGAGGATAAAGTCATTTACAGCTTGATTGATAATTACAATGCATGGGTTGAAGAAGATACTGCTCATGAGGAGGATGCGATATTTGCAGAGTTCACCCCAATTTCGAAATTCACATTTCTAAAAGGATATGCTTTTCGCAACAATAATCCTGCTGTGTTTGGAATTAGAGTTGATGTGGGTGAGCTTCGTCATAAAGTACCAATCATGAACAAAGAAGGAAAAAGTATAGGCAGAGTTCATCAGCTACAACATGAAGGAAAAACTGTAACCTCTGCAAAAAAGGGACAAGAAGTTGCATGCTCTATTCAAGACGTTACAATTGGGCGACAAATTTTTGAAGAAGATGTTTTTTATACATTTCCTCCATCACATGAGGCAAAACAACTCCTTAGAAAGTTTGGACACAAACTAAATCCAGAAGAAACCGAAGCGTTAAATGAAATCGTAGAGATTCAAAGAAAAAAAGATGCAGCATATGCATATTAGGTTTGAAATTTTTTCACAACTGTAATTTTTGATATGAAAATCTTTGTTAGCTAGAATGTTTTTTGCATATCATGTGAATTCCTGGAGCGCCCACAGCCCCCATCATTTTATCTACCATTTGTCCTGATTTGAACATGATAAAGGTAGGAATTGACTGAACTCCGAATCTCATTGCAATATTTTGGTTCATATCTACATTCACTCTTGCAAATTTTACATTGGGATATTTTTTGGATAAACTCTCAAAGACTGGATGCATCGTCTTGCATGGCCCACACCATTCTGCCCAAAAATCGACTAGCGTAGGATTTTCAGCAGAGACCACTTTATCAAAATTAGAGCCATCTAAATCAACGATTCCAGGCTCAATCTGTGGCTGATTTTGTTGTCGCAGCATCTCTTCTAGTTTTCGCCGTTTTATTTTCTCAATCTCAGGATCATCAGACAATAATATACAAACAAAGATTCTACTAAAAAATCTATATCAAAACTTCCTTCTAATTTTTACCTAATTCTATTGGAAGAGCTTCATATCTTTTAGAATGACAGATGGGACACTCGTCGATATATTTTTCAAAACTCACTGAGGTGTAAACAATTCCACACTCTCCACAAATTCTAAGATTTCTTGATAGTTTCCCCATACCTTCACCCAAGATTATTGTGATTAAAACCTAACTAGCCTAGATTTTTTAATTCCATACACCAAAATTGCAGGAGCTGCAAAATACATTCCAACATTTGCTAGAATTATTGCAATACCATACCCTAGCATTTCCTGCTCTGAATCAATGTCGACTCCTGAAAGTAAAGACAACGAAGTTAACATTGGAGTCAATCCAAGTTTAACAGCTTCTTTGAATGCTGGGTTTTCTCTTTCATAGTCTGCAATTGCAGGTGAAAATGAATAGTAAAATTCGTTAAATCCGCTCATAAAGGATGCACCAGACTCTGTATTCATCACCTTATCGTCGCGAATTTCTCTTAAGAATTGGACTTGTGGGGCCATCTCTGATCCGTATGCAGCTGTTGCAATAAGACATCCTCCGCCCTCTTTAGGTTGTTTCACTGGAGTACAAACCCCATCTACTAGTTTCGTTCCTTCTCCACATTTTCCTATCTTAGGTTCCTCCATCTTTGGTTCTTCTAAACCAACTGCTTCATAGATGGAATCATACTCTGGAAAATTCTCATCGAACCACTCTTTGTAATTTGGCTCATTATTGTATCTGTCCACATAACTTTGTGGATCTTTTGTTGGATCGACAAAAACTGCAATTCCTTTTGGTTCTTCTAAGCCAACCGCTTGGTAAATTGAGTCGTATTCGGGATAATTCTCATCGAACCACTCTTTGTAATTTGGCTCATTATTGTATCTGTCCACATAACTTTGTGGGTCTTTTGTTGGATCGACAAACGATGCAATTCCTAAATCTTTAGGTTCCTGGGGCTCTTTAGGCTCATCTTTTGGTTCGTCATCAGGTGGTTGTGGTTCTGTATCTGGTACATCATTTACAGTAATAGTAATTGATTCTCTATCTTCTAGTGAACTTGTCTTTGCTATTACATCAAAGGTATAGGTTCCGCTTTGAGATTTACTTGGAGTCCAATTAAAAGATCCTGAACTTGAACTAATAGAGGCTCCACTAGGTGCATTGTTTGCCAAACTAAATCTTACATCGTTCAAAGAATTATCTGTGATTCCAACTACAAATGCTAATCTTTTTCCTTCATCAATGGATAGTCGACCAAGTGGTTTTATCTCAAGTGTTGGTTCAGGAGCATCAGTGGGTGTAGCAGAACTTTCGTTTGAGGAACTTCCAACACCTATTCCATTAATTGCAGAAACTTTGTAAGTATATTGTGTATTTGGTGTAAGATTTGTATGTGAATATGTAGTTGAATCATTTTTTGTATTTTCCACTAAAATGGAATAAGAGCCAGAATTTTCTTTTACTTCAATCTTATATCCTGTAATTGACGAACCACCATCGGATGGTTTACTCCATGACAAACTAACTTCATTTTCAGATACTGCCTTTGCAGTTAGATTTGGAGATGAAGGGGTTGTAATTGAGGATGAAGTAGGTTCAAAAGAATCTTCGCTAGGTGTAGCCGAAGCGGGATTAGATCTAGGACTGCCTCCTTGACTAAATTCGGCCCTTACAACATAGGAATATGTTTTGTCTGTTTGCAAATTACTTACTGTGTAAGTTGTGGTTTGACTTCCAACATCTGCAACTTCATCATAAACTCCTTCTGTAATCTCTCTTTCTATTATGTATCCACTAATTGATTGTCCAAAAGTATTTGTTGGTGGAAACCAGTTTAGTTTAATCTGGGAATCTGAAATTGCTGTTGCCGTCAATGCAGCAGGAGCGTTCGAATCCTCAGGCTTTTCAGATGATGTAGAAGAGACACTGCTAGTACCTTGAGCATTTATGGCGTAAATTCTATAGGTGTATGTCTCACTACTGCTTAGACCTCCGTGAACAAAGGAATTTGCATTACTTCCCGTATTAGATACCAACACTTCATAATCATCTGTACCTTCTCTTGCCTCAATCTTATATCCTGTAATGTCTTCATCAGGGTCTCCTACATCCCAAGTAATGAAAATTGATGTTTTTGATATCGGATACGCCTCAAGTCCAGTTGGTCGACTTGGCGCGTCTGTTGACGAGGATGAACCCGAAATTTCGATTATTTGAATTCTATCGTTTCCGGTGTCAGAAACATAAACCAAGTCCTCATCAGAATTCCTAACTAAGTATGATGGTTCATCGAGTTCATCATCATCATCGCCGAAACTACCAATCTCTTCAACAAAACAAATATCCTCTGCAAAATATTCATCATCACCACTATCACAATTACCATCAACATCAATTACCACAATTCTATCATTAGTCGTATCTGCAACATACAGGTAGTCTGTATCCGTATTCAATGCTAGTCCAGAAGGATCGTTTAAATCATCACTGTCATCTGAAGTCTCAAACTCCGCAACAAAACAAATATCCTCTGCAAAATATTCATCATCACCACTATCACAATTACCATCAACATCAATTACCACAATTCTATCATTAGTCGTATCTGCAACATACAGGTAGTCTGTATCCGTATTCAA
>JASFUC010000043.1:0-8994 GCA_050050475.1 Nitrosopumilaceae archaeon | reverse complement strand
GCCCCACGTCTTGTGAGCCAGTAAAGGCGATTCCGTCTATCTCGGGGTTTTCAATAATTGTTTTTCCAACTATGCTACCCTCACCGGTAACAAAATTAACCGCACCTTTAGGCAACCTATTTATCAATTCTTTGACAAAAAAATAGGACGAGATTGGAGTAGCACTTGCAGGCTTTAAGATGGCAGTGTTTCCTGTAATCAATGCACCAGTTGTCATACCAATTGCAATCGCTGATGGGAAGTTAAAAGGAGCAATCACCCCCCAAACGCCAAAAGGTTTCATGATTGTTTGTGTTTTTTCATGGGGGTTTGGATGGGAAGTTTGTTTGCAAAACCCATTGTTTTTTTCTAATTGAAAGGAGTAAAATCTCATAAAATCAATTGCCTCATCAACGTCATTCATTGCTTCAATACGATTTTTTCCGTTCTCAAAACATAGCCAAGCAGCTAACTCAAATTTTTTTTTCGAAAATACATTTGCAACATCTCTGAAAATTTTTGCTCTTTCAGTGTAGGGTATACTACTCCATTTTGGAAACGCATTTTTTGCAAAAGTAATTGCCTCTTTTGTCATACCTTCGTTTAGTTTTGGAAATTTAGCCAATACAATTTTAGTATCTGATGGACACCTCACTACAAATTCTTCATCAGAAAAAAATTCTTCTCCGTTAATGAAGTCAGGATATCTTTTGCCAAATTGATTTTGAATTGAATCTACCGCACTATCAAATTTCAAGTCAAATTCATCTGTCTTGTTTTGGGATATTGCCTTTCCCCAAGTAAATTCATTTTCAAACTCAGTCAAAGTTATTCTCTCCACATGAATAAAGAACCTCTGCAATCATTCTTGAGGCCAAATGGGATGTTCTATCTTTAATATCAAAACTTGGGCAAACTTCCATAATGTCCATTCCAATAATTCCTCTTTGGGCAATTCTTTGTAATAAATAAACACAGTCTAAACTGTTAAGACCCAATGGAACAGGAACAGAAACCCCAGGTGCAAAGGATGGATCTATACAATCCATGTCAAATGAAATGTAAACATTTTTTCCCAATTTTTTACTAACAGAGTTTGCAATACTTTCTATGCCTTGTTTTTGAATATCAAAAGGTGTAATTACTTGAAAATCATATTTTTTAAGATTCTCCAATTCCTCTTCTTCAGGTGTTCTAATCCCTATTTGAACACTTGATTCTATATCGATATGAGAAATAATATCTGTCATGACTGAACCATAATAGTTTGTATGAGAGCTAACAAAGTCAGGGTGTGCATCAAAATAAACCAGTGAAATTTTTTCATCTGGATTTGAAATAGAGGAAATAATTTCACTGGTAATTGAATGATCTCCTCCCATGGAAATTGGAATTTTTGATGAATCCATGATTTTTTTAAAAGTATCATTGATTTGATTTCTTGTTATGTTTCCAAGATCATAAACTTTTTTTGTAATTCCCTGAACAGGTCGGCCAACAGAGATTTTTCCATTTCTTTTGTATGAATCACGAATGTTAGAGATTTGACGAATTTTCATAGGAGCCTCTTCTGTTCCTTTTCTTATTGCATGAGATTGAGATTCATCTGGAATTCCTAAAATGACAAATCTTGCATCAACAAAATTTTCCGTATTTGCCCAACAAATTTTTTCCATATGTAGACAATATTTGCATAGAATTTGTATTTTTTAGGTTAAAGAAGAGGGTAAAATAGTAGATTTTAGGAATGTAATGAAAATTGAGTTCATTTAATCAAGAAAATGCAGATCCATTATATCTTAAATCATGCAAATTAAATTATGATTATACACTGTGAATGTGGCATTTGTGGTCACAAAGGAGAAAATGAATGCATTAAAAAAGAATGTCAATGTTGTACCAATTTTCATTGCCGTTCTGGATAACAAATATCTTGAAGACCATATCCTAAAATTGAAAATAAGACATTAATCAGAGATTGCTTACTATAGAGTATTGGTTATTCAGTATTTTGTAGAAGTTGCTAGTTTTTTAGATTTTGCAAGATATGTTTGTGCCTTAAGAGAAAATCCATTGAGAGTATATCAATTCGAATACAAGAAAAAGAATATTTTTTCAACTAGGAAATTACTTTCAAATTCCATTTTGCATTTTTTTGTCTCATCAGAAAAAAATGGAAGATACATCTCCTACGATCCATTAGGAGGAAAGGAATCAGCCTCAATTGTAGATGAGATCACAAAGACCGGAACTTATGCACCAATTGTAGAGTTGGATTCATTGCCCTTTCCAATTAAACCATCAAAGACCATCAAAGATAGATTCAAGATAATACAGATTCATGAGCTTGGAGATCTTGCCAGATTAACATATGATCCAGAATGGCCTGAAGATTACGAGTTTACACTACTTGCGTTTCCACACAAGAAAAAGTGGTTAATCGGATACATCACACAAATTGATCTAGACAAGATCTTTTTTTGTTTTAATTATGTTACATTAGATTATGAGCCAGAAGGACCATTTCTAAAATATACAGGACATAAGGGAGGAAAGGCTGAATTTACAAACCAATTTCAACATGGATTTCCATATTTGCCAGTAGTCAAGTTAAAGTCAGGTCATCCAATCTTTGGTATCAAATAACTTAAGACTCTATTTGATATCATCTTCTGTTTTTGTTACAAATTTGGATGCAGGCAGAAATGAAAATAAAAAAAGGTCTAATTGACTTTTTTATGCATTCCCCCACTTTAGGGTAAATTCTTCTTTGGTAAGCGGTAAGATAGATTTACACTTCAGACATCGGCGTGTTTTATTGGTCTTAGAGTATCTCCAAAGATGAGCTTCACTTTTTTGATGACAGTTCATGCCTTTCTAGATTATAGATGAACTTAAGGATATGGAAAAGGAAATTACCAAAATAATCAGCCTCCAAATCAGATTGATATTCTTCGGATCACACATAAGATTGCAAAACTTCACGATTTCATCAAGGTTGCTGAAAATGCCTTGAAAATGTTGGATTAGACTAATTTCAAAAAAATACATTCAAAAATTTACTTTGCATCATGGATAATATTATCTTGAGAATCCACGAAATTGCCGCAAGTTTCACAAAACCAATTCGTCTGATTTTCTTCTTTTATCCACTTGGGGAATCTTCTATTGTGACATTTCTTACAAAATAATGACATGGTTACCTGTATTTGTCCCTCTATTTGTACCAGGAGTTAATCAGGCATCATTTCGTAAGTTTTTACAGATTGGATTCAATTGTTTGATCTTGGAAAAATAAAATTTGAAAAAGGGTTTTGAGCAATTATGCCAACGTTAATAGCATGAGGAATCCATGAAATGCGTTGGGAAAACGTCAAGTAAAAAATGAAAGTGCATTAAAAGAGATTAGGCTGCCAGAAGGAGATGAAGAGATGTTTGGCAGAGTAATCAAAATGATGGGAGGAGAAAACGTGATGGTAAAATGCAAAGATAGTGTATCCCGACGAGGTCGAATAAGAGGGAAATTAAAAAGAAGAGTTTGGATTAGAGATAATGATGTGGTAATTATTGCACCATGGGACTTTGGAAAAGATGAAAGAGGGGATATCCTATGGAGATATACATTGCCTCAAGTTGAATGGCTAAAAGCAAACAAGTACATTCCCCTGGACTTTTAGAGTAATTTTGTTTTTGAATTTTTTATCGTGATGTTTAGATTCAAAATTTTAATCAGCTAAATTCTAAGGTCATACATTCCATTTTAGCAAAAATCTATCTTCCAGGTCTTTTAAACCCTGGTTTAATAATATAATCAGATGATGAAGAGTTTAGAAATTTTTTTCTTGTTTTTTCCTTGGTTTTTGATTTAGTATAATTAATTTTTATTTTAAATATTTTTTTTGCATCGGATTTTACGCTGGGATTGGAGGTGTAAATTATGTTTGTGGAAGAGGTGTTTTTTTTCTTTTTATTTTTTGGTTTATCAGGATCGAATGGTTTTCTTTGAGATGATTTGATATTTTTAATGTTATTTGAAGAAGATCTTGCAATGTTGTAATCTCCTAAAGAATTTCCCATGTTTTTCAATTCATATTGAGGACTTAAGTATATGGATGAAAATTAATGCCTTCAAAATTCATGCGTAAACAAAAAATAATTTTAAAATGGAAAAACAAAAAGAAAGTGTCAGTGTATAAAATTACCCTGACTGTGAGGTAGACATTCCTGGTTGATTTCTCCGCCATCATCAACAATGCAACCACACATTAATCTCATGGTTGGTTCCTTAAGGTTTGATTCACTCATGCGATATGATTGTAAAATTTACTTAAAACGCTAACGTAGAAATCATTCTGATGAATCATCAGTGAGTTTTTTTATAATGCTTTTCAAAAAAATGTTTCAAATTTCTACAAAATTATTCTCCAGAGTTAGAAATTGTTGGGTTTATGGAGAAAAGATTAACTGATTTGCTTTCTAATTCCTACTACAACTGCTACTGGAACTCCAACATACATTCCAACATTTAACAAAATCAAGCTAATTCCATATCCCAAAACCTCAGCTTCAGAGTTCATGTTCAAATAGTTTAGAATAGATAGACTGGCAATCATCGGTGTTATTGTTAGCTTTACAGATTCTTTGAATAAAGGATTCTCTCTTTCATAATCTGCAATCACAGGACTAAATGAATAATAGAAATTGTTGAATGATTCCATGAACGCCGAACCTGATTCGGTCTGTAAAAGCGAGTTATCTCTAATTTCTCTGAGTATTTGTACTTGTGGTGCAAGTTCTGAACCATAGCTGGCAGTTGCTATTAGACATCCTCCATTGTTCTCCGAATCAGTAATGGGCGAGATTGTTTTTGGAATAATTCGGTAAATTACTCCCTCACTTAATGATACAACATAAAGAAAACCGTCAGGACCGCGCTCAATGTCGGTGACGCAACCAAAACCAGTTCCCACTAAAATTTCATCAAAGCTTTCATTTTCATTAACTACCAGATCTTGCAAAAAAGGTTGGTCAAATTCAAATCCATCTCTATTTTCATTTAGTTCAAATTGGTAAATGTTGCCATTATTACAATCTCCTACAAAAAGAGAGTTATCATAATTTGTTATTTCATTGAATTTTGCAAAGTCTAATCCAGTCGGAGCCACACTTTTTTCCCAGCTAAACTTGGGATCTTGATATACGTAATCGTCATAACCTGGAATATTGACAAGGTCTGATTCTGTAGCTGGCCCCATAAGTACAATCCAGCCACTGTTGAATTTTTCAGGAATCAAATTAATCTCATCAAAATTATCGTCTCCATTTTCAGTTGCCCACAAATTTCCGGTAACTGGGTCTATGGCAAGACCAAAACTGTTTCTTATTCCCATAGCATAGTAAGACTTTTTGGTTTCTAGCTGGAAAATCACTCCATTATCCTTGATTTCCAAATCCTTTTCTTCTAACCAATCAATTGGTTTGTTTTGTAAAAGACCGTATTGTAAAGTATCTCCAATTACCGCAAAGACTTTTCCGTCTTGTCCTGCTACCATAGCTCCTCCGTTATGAGATACATTGGATGGAAGTTCTTTTAACAAAATCGGGTTTATCAAGGAGCTGCCATCCCATTCATACTTGTAAATTCTATTCCCTGCTGATTCTCCTCCGTCTTCGTTTGCCTCTGTAAAATAAAGATAAACAGAAGAACCAACACTAGTAATTCCCAGCATTCCTTTCTCTCCAATAAAATCAACATTTACATCAAGAACGGGCTTTTCTTGTAAGACCCCATCTTGAATTAATCTAACCTGACCATTATCTTTTTGCAAAATTAAGATGTCCTCACCAACAAAAGTCATTGTAGTAATAGAGCAGCACAATCCAGAAACGTACTTTTCAACAATCAAGTCTTGAGGAAAAATTGCAGCTTCTCCAAAGGCAATATTAGAGCTTGAAAGCCCAACAACGCAAATTACTGTAAAAATGACTGACTTCACAGATCTGGATAAATTAGGCTTCTATTTAGGAAATTGCAAAAATTTCAAACGCAGGAAATTCATTAATTATTTTAAATTTCATTGATTTTTGAGATAGAAAACAAAAAATGATTACAAATTCATCATAAGTTCATAAGGTATAGGCCCGTGGGGATCACCTACTGTTTTGGGGATAAAATGGGGAGCAGATAAGCGTAACAATTGAATTTTAGAAGTTTTTAAGGTTTAGAAAAACATATAGAATTTTTTTTAATTTATTTCAAGAGTTCCTTTCATACCAGCATCAAAATGTCCTGGCAAAAGGCATCCTATAACATATGATCCTTCATTTAGATCCATAACCTCACTTTCTCCCGTTTCACCTGCATGGACTTCTTCTATCTCAAAGAGAATGTTTTCTTCTATGGTTTTTTCATCTTCAGCTAATTCAGCTTTCTCAAGTATATCTTGCTTTGAGGCTTCATATACAACAAATTCATGTTCACCTACACCATTGTTAATCAAAACAAATTTGGTCATTCCTGGCTTGATGTGTATTTCAGAAGGAATGAATTTGAATTCTTCTGCTTTTATTGTCACTACCTGCACTCCGTCGATCATCTCTGAGTAAGATTGTGACATTGTTTCATTTTCTTTGTTATTTTTTTCAACATTACACTCTCCCTGATGTTTCATTGCCATATGTTGGGATTTTAGATTACACATGTTGCCATATGTCATTCCATCCATTCCACAGACAGGATTCCAATCTAATGTACAAGCAATGGCTGGTTTATCACTTTGCCATCCTCCTCTTTGTATCAATTTTTCAACAGAATGTAAATTCACACAAATAGGTGTCGCATTACTTGACTTGAATAGTAACTGTTTTCCTTCGACACAGATTATGTCATCAACAGAAATTCCAGCATATTTTTGTTGGAGTGGTCTAAGATATTGTTTCATTACCCCATCCATCATACAGATTCTTCCAGCATATGCACCAGGACCACATCGATCATCCAGGACACATTGACCATCCAGTGGTGCAAACCCTGGAGCACACATTCCCATGTATGACATGTGATGTTTGCCCATCATCATTTCTTGGCCATGCATTCCAGACTGTTCTCTCAATTCAGGTTTCCCCATTGTTTTGGATTTGCTTGTTGAATTATCATCTGCAAATGAAGGTTCAAAATTTGCAACAAAAATTATCAAGGTTAACAGAATAAAAAAAAGAACCAAGAATTTCATGTTAAATTTTTGATTTTTGTCATATTTAAACAGGAGATTCTATTACCATATTCCTATCATTTCCAAAAAAAATTCAAAACTAGAATATTTAGAGGTCCACCTTTCCCCTAAGATAGGAGTTTCTAGTATTAATTTTGAATATTACAAGTAAAAATCCTATAATACAGATGATCTGCTTTAAGTAAATTTTAATCCTAGTAATTTATGAAAATCATGAGTTTTTCAAATCAATCTACCAAAGGCCAATTCATTATATGGCTAATGAGGTGCAGGAGTCTAATCAAAGACGAGTCAAGAAAACTAGAAGAAATGCTGGAGCAATGCAGGCAAAAATCATGAGGACTGCAAATCAAAGAAACCCCAGAATCAGGTTCTCCAGTTTGTTCATTCTGTGGGCTCTTTTTCTTCCCAAAAATAATTTTAGAATTTTACAAAATGTGTTTTGAGGAATTGAACTTATTGGTTTTAATTTAGCTAGAGTTACGGAATTTTTTGGGATCGTAGTCAAGCTTGGAATGATTCTGCATTCGGGATGCAGCGGTCGCTCGTTCAAATCGAGCCGATCCTATTCAATTAACTCAATTCTTTAATTGCAGATATTAATTGAAAATGAGCTAACTGGGCCCAGCTACCAAATTGGGAACAAAATATGTTTTTGAGGATTTGAACTTGTATGTGTCAGAATTCTTACTCAAGAATAATAATGCCTTCTTGTACTAGGAACTGAATGGCTGAAATCATCTCATCTTCAGAAATAACGCCATCTAGATACCATTGCATTGTATTATTAACCCATTCTGGAATCTTTTTTACAGGTTCAGATTCTAAATCCTCCCCAACGACTACATCAAAGGTAGTTGTCTCAAGCGGAATGGGTTGAAATAAGATTCCTTCAACTCCAAACTTTACCTTGTATTTCCCATTTTCCTCAAATTGGTATTTTAGATTTTTGAGAGAGCCTTCAGATGTGTGACTGAGTTGGGTGGGGCCCCAAATCACTTTGTTGTCTTTTGATACTTCAAACCACCAATCAACATGTTGTTGAATTTTTTGGGTTTGTGGATTGATAAAATCTGTTCTTAAAATAGTAAGATCACCTGGTACAATATCATCATAAGATAATTTTACATCAATTGTTCCATTATCAGAAGATAGAGTTTGTGAATCAGGTTCTGCAAATGATGAATTTAATCCAATTACAATTAAAGGTATGATGAAGACCAAAAGTAATTTCTGATAAACATTAGATTTTCCATAGTTCAAAAAATCAAGAAAATTGTTTTGTTTGATGGTTAAAGCCAATTTATTACAATTATAGAAAATGTTTCTTTTAATAATTAATTGCTTAACAAAGTTAATTGATATTCATTAGTCATCCAAATGTGAAAAAAATATGAAGTTTTTTCGGCTAAAAAACTGTGACTTGTGTATAATTTGTGGAAATGTGTCTCTTAATTTTTAAGGGTTTTGAACGAATTGGAATTGGTATAGATGTTTGGACTTAGCAAACAACAGACCACTTCGATGTTTGGCTCATGGATGGGATGGGCACTAGATGGTTATGATCTAGTTTTAATGCTGTTTGTTTTAACTTCAGTCAGCCAACTTTTTTTCCCTTCTGAAGATCCTGCAACTAGCCTTCTGTCATCCTTTGCCGCCTATGTAATTGCTTTAATCATAAGGCCTGTAGGGGGTGCTTTTTTTGGAAACTATGGCGATAAATTTGGACGAAAGAAAACAATGATGATTACAATAATTGGTTTCTCTATCGCTACGTTCTCAA
>JASFUC010000042.1:0-9175 GCA_050050475.1 Nitrosopumilaceae archaeon | reverse complement strand
TATCTATCAGGTGTTCCATTACCAGGTCTAAGTGTATCAGGTAATGATTTAATCCGAACGATTGGAGAATAAAGTTTGCTTGTATCAGTGGTAGAATTTACAATCTCTGTGTGTTCACTGTCCCCCCTTAAAGCATAGCAAAGATAATGACCATGATTTTCAAGTGGAGTATAATACACAATTGGTTTTTCTTTTAGTATGTCCATCTGGACTGAAAGAATTTTTCTTCCTTCATGTTCATGCAAGAAAGAAATTCGTGGTGCACGCTCAAGAGCACAAACGAGCCTGGAGAATTCTAAAGTAGATGAGACTTGGATGTATCGAGGTAATTTATCCACGTAAGTTTACTGAACAATACTAAATTAAACTTAACCAAAATTTTTCAGGCTATCTTCTATCAATGACATCATTGATGGCAGGACCTGTTCCAATAATTGTAACAGGCGTGTTTAATTTATCTTCAATATTTTTTATGAATGACTTTGCATCCTCTGATATTTCATCAAAAGATGTTTTTCCTGCACAGTCTGGAAATAGAACATCTAATTTTGTAATGGAGATTTGTGTTGCGCTGTTGAGCATGATTGCACGCCTAGCTAAATCAAAATCAAAGTCAGCTGCACGTCTTTGTCTGCCAGTTACAGTTCCAAATTCTGACCAACCTTTGGTTTTTGCTTCTTCTAGTGAAAGCTCATTTGCAAGAGGTCCCGTGCCTACCCTAGTAACATAAGACTTGAAAACAACAATTACTTCATCGACATTTTTAGGCCCAAGCCCAATGTCTGCACAAATTCCAGAAGCAGTAACATCCTTTGAGGTGACAAATGGGTATGTTCCGTGCCACAAAGACAGAAATGTGCCTTGCGTTCCCTCAACCAATACATTTTGATTAGATGCAATTGCTGCGTTTACCTCAGCAGGAACATCGACAATCAGTGATGCCAGAGACTCTTCATCTTTGGCCATTTTAAGAACCCTCATTGCTCTGTCCGCATTTGCAGGGCCGGTGCCTGAGCCTGTGCTTCCAATTTTCTCCTTGAGGTCACCCTTTGAATCGCTTGTAAGGTGCTTTTGTTCAATTATTCCACAGTGCTTATCCACAAAAGATCTTCCTGCAACCCCAAAATCACCTATCTCCTTTAGTAATACCTCAGGATTAATTACCACTCCGGGGCCAATCATAACTTTGGCATTTTTATTTAAAAATCCGCTTGGAAGCATTCGGACTTTGTAGACCTTATCACCATCTCTGATGGTATGACCTGCATTTGGACCTGCCCCTCCGCGAACAATTACAGTAGGGTTATCTTTTATTGCAAGATATGAAATAATTTTTCCTTTTCCTTCATCTCCAAAAAAGCCACCAACGACTACGGTAGACGTCACGTCTTTCAGCGCAAATCTCGTTTATTTAAGCTAAAGTGCTTGCATAGGATTTATTATTCAAAAAGATTGCAGCCAACTTGTTGTCTGAACCAAATTATGCTGGAAACATAATAGTTGTTTTAGCAAACCTTCCAGACTTTCTTCGAACACCAATCTTGAAAAAAAGAATGATGGAATTTTTTGAGATGCCCGATCAAGAAAAAAAACAGTTAATCAATAATGCGTTGGAGGCAGGCCCTAAAATTCCGTTCCCAAATTTTTCAAAGTTGTTCAAGACATGGTTGGAGATACTAACGACACTTCCAGAAGAACAAAGAACCGGGTTATTTGCAGCATACATCAATGAAATCTCAGTTAGCCCTCAAAAATTGATTGCGTTTAACTTGGATGGAATACTGGAAATTTTCTTGGAGTTGGATTCCCAAAAACAAGAAATCATTTCACAATCTGTTCGAAACATAATCAACAGTTTTGATGATGAAACAAAAAGGAGATTGCTTGTTATAATCCCAGATAATGCACAAAAAAATCTAAAGATCTAAGCGTTAGGGTTTTCGTCTGGTTTTCTATTGTCCTCATTCGAATAATCGACAACATCTCCTTCTGGAGTTAAAACGCCGGCAAATATTTTTTCATGTTTTTTCAAAAGCTTTCTATGGTCTGGCATAGACATGTCTAATCGCATCTCATTCATTACCATTACTCGGTATTCTTTCCATTCATTCCAACACTTGTTACAAACAGGGTATTTGCTTTGTATTGGGTCTAGTTCCTCAGTCTCAGGAATGGGGTTTTTGCATTTTGTGCACGTTAGACTCATGTATTGAGGCAATCTGAAACTCCTTTTATCTTTTATCGACTGTGGTTCATGTCAGCATTTTGTGGGCAAGTAAAACAAAATGGCAATGTTGGGCAAAAACTGTGAGATGTTTTTTGGCACAAGTAATAATAATTAACAAAGGAATATGGATCTATGAAGATAAAATGTCCAAAATGCAGTAAAAATGCAGATTTGTCAATGGACTTTTCTTTTGTAACATGTGAATTTTGTGATTTGGATATGAGTTATGGGGAATACGTGAAATTTGTTGCGCACAATGAGAAGACATATTCTGATATCCTTGGCGACTATGCAGGCAGTACTGAAGGAGAATCTGCAGGTTCCCTTGATGATTGGGACTAAAACCGAAAAAAAAGGTCCATCATATTAAAATAATTAGTTTGATGGATCTTTAAACATAATTGGAATTTTTACTAGAGAACATTCTGAACCTTGTTGGGTTTTTAGTTGGGTTAGCAATTGGAATTGTATCAATCATTGGTTTTAGAAATACCGGAAGCCCTACCTTATTTCGATTAGCAATAGCATTTTTCTCAATTAGTATTGGGTTTTTTGTGATTTGGTCCGGCTACATGGTAGAAGACTTTGTAATTCAATCAGGCAGTTTGGAGAGATGGATACAAACACTTGGGATTGCAATTCAAACTGTTGGATACTTTTTCATAGCGTTTTCACATAGCATCAAATCACTTTTTCCAAAATCCAAATACTTTAGATCAGTTGGAGTCTTTCCATTATTTTTGGTGTCCTCTGTACAAATAGAACACATCTTTAGATCTGTTTCATTTATTCTTCTTGCATATGGAGCAATTGAAACCATCCTATCGTATTTTGAAAACAGAAACAAAGGAGCAATATCTGTGGCAACTGGTTTATCGCTGCTAGCTTTGGGCGAATTCGTTGGATGGTATTCTTTTGTATTTCCAGAATCAATATTGTATTTTACATCAATGATTATCAAAATAGGAGGGTTGATTGCGCTGTTTATTCCGGTAAGCAAAGTGCCCCTTACAAAAATCAAGTTTGATGAGAATTTTGATTGAT
The DNA here is from genome assembly GCA_050050475.1 of Nitrosopumilaceae archaeon. Taxonomy (GTDB): domain Archaea; phylum Thermoproteota; class Nitrososphaeria; order Nitrososphaerales; family Nitrosopumilaceae; genus Nitrosomaritimum. The sequence goes on along the minus strand of JASFUC010000042.1, from coordinate 5,904 downwards.
TTTCAGGTCAGGCTCAATTTTTTGCTCGATTTTTGATTTGTCAAAATCTTTTATCTTTTTAGTATATTGGAAAATAGCATGCCACTATCATAGAAATTATTCAAAAAACACACAGAGAAAAAATGGCAGAATACCGCACACATATGAAAATTATTGGAGACATTCTTTCTACTACCAGAGATGACCTCCAAGATGAAGATGGTGCATCAGTTACTTACCTAATTAGAAAAGCCAACATCTCACATTCAAGAATTTCAAGAATTCTCAAGACACTTGTATCGCAGGGTTTACTTGAAAAAGTAGATTCGCAAGGTTCAAACAAATACAAGATAAGTCAATCAGGACGAGAATTTTTACAAGCATACCATACATTCAGTGGCTTTGCAACTAATTTTGGTTTGACCATCTAATCCTCAATTTCTTCGATTTCATCTAGATCATCATCAAAATCATCTTCAAATTCTGTATCTTCGTATTCTGATGGAGTACTTTGCACTTTAGAAAAAAGGACACTGAAGATTAAAAACGTATGCAAAAGAAAATGAATAATTAAACTACAATGCGAGAATGTCTGATGATAGTAAAGTGTGATAAAACCGGAATAGAGAAAGCATCCAAAATAATCTCCAAGGGAGGGGTGGTAGTTTTTCCCACAGATACAGTTTATGGCATTGGATGCGACCCTTACAACAAAAGTTCTGTTGAAAAGATTTACCAAATCAAAAAAAGGTCCAAAGAAAAGCCCCTTCCCATCTTGGGGTATTCTATGAGCACAATAAATGAGATAGTACAGTTTGATGATAAATCAAAAAAGATTGCAGAGGTTTTTTGGCCTGGTCCGCTGACACTTGTTCTGAAATTAAAAGACGATAAACTAAAAGAAATTCTTAGAGTAAACAAGATAGGAGTACGTGTTCCTAACAACCAATGCCTGCTAGATATTTTGAGAGACTCTAAATTTTTGATTGGAACTAGTGCAAATTACTCTGGAGAGAGTTCATTTACAAACTCAAAGGAGTGCTCTGAGAAACTAAAAGAATACGATATTTTTGTAGACGGTGGTAATATCTCCAGTAAGGGAGAATCAACAATCTTAGAGATTAGTCACGGCGAATTAGTTATTCATAGGGAAGGGGCTATAAGAAAAGAGGAGATTAGAAGATTTTTTTGAATTTAATAATTACCTGTGCAAGACACCTTGAGCCTGAAGCACGTGAGGAGATAAACAAAATTTTAGTTGAATTTGGCGATTCAGAACCTCAAATCACAATTACCAGCATGTCTGGAATTTTGACTGCTAAAACGCAGTTAGATCCAGTTCAAGTGGTGCGAAAAATCAGAGAGATGGTCCTGGATGAACCATGGAGTATAAGGTATTGCCTTAGAATAATTCCAATGCAAAAATTTGTGGATACAGACATTGAGAAAATCGATGATGCCGTATCAGAACTATCAAATGACATATCAGAAGATGAGACCTACCGAATAGCAATTGAAAAGAGAAATTCTCAAATGTCAAGCCAAGAGATGATAAAAAAAATCGCACAAAAAATAAAAAACAAAGTATCGCTGGAAAATCCTGACAAAACCATCCAGATAGAGATCCTTGGCAGCAAATCAGGAGTGTCTGTGCTCTCAAAAGGAGACATCCTTAGCCTAGAGAAGACTAAAAGAAGCTTATCCGATTAGCACTGCTGCTCTTTCAATCAAAAGATCTTCTAATGGATTTTTAGAATACACCGAATCCATTTGCTTATTTGTAATTTTGAATTGTTTTTTTAAGAATGATGAGTTGTCTTTTTGAAATATATCAGTAATTAATGGTGCCAGTTGTCGATATAATTTGTCTAGTGCAGTCTTGGTCCCTATTGCAATTAAAACAAAATTATTTTTTGGTTTTATTCCTGCAGAAGATATTGCATCTGATATTTGAGTAGTTGCAGCAAAACGTAACAAAATATCGGTTTCAAGTTTGTTTGATAGTAAAACATTTTTCTTATCTGAATTCATTGAGATTGAAAGAATTTTCTTCAAGTGGTATGGATTTAAAATGAATTTGCTTGATATTGCCTGAATTTTGAGTTTAGGGAAATCTTTTCTTAGATTCTCCAAAAAAGCAACATCGGTTTTTTTATCCCCTTTTATCTCCACTATTTGAATAAATTTTTGGCCGCTTTTGATCGTAATTTTTTTGCTTGCACCGCCGTGAATTACTGGAATTATGCTAACTAGGTCATCGTTTTTTATGATGGTTAGTTTTCCTTCTCTTGCCGAAGAATCTGCTCCATTTATTGCCACCAAGATATTGTTAACATCAAGGGACGGTGTGTCTTGGGGTTTGAGATCTTGAACTAGTTCAAGGAGTTTTTTAAGAGTGATGTTGTCTGCCTCTAGTTCTATCTGGTCTTTATCAAAGGACTTTTTTGCTCCACCTACGAGTTTTACTATTACCATGATTATGATTGGGAACAGTTAGGAAATTAAATTTTTGAAAATTATTCAGTTTTTTCTTCTGCAGGTTGGCTTGGCTCTTCTGTTTCTGGAGTGTCAGCACCAATTTCAATAACTGTCTCCTCGGATTCTGCTGCTTGTTTTGGTTCTTCAATAATTTCTTCATTTTGGGTTTCTTCTTGAGGGGTTACGGCTTGAGACAGTTTGATCTCTTCCTCACGTTTTTCATTTTTGATAAATTTAGTAATATATCCGGCAATCTCGTTTTTTAATCCCTTTGAGCGAATGATTGCAACTTGATCTAGTAATTTCTTGTTATCTGTGAAGCTTTCGTTAAATTTGGATTTGTGTTTATCTAGTACTTCGTATGAAAGTCGCTTAATCCTATCCACCCTTCCCATACCAAGTTGGGGTTTTTTATACCTATATTCCAAGAAAATTTGTAGTGTTTTTCTCCAGTAATGAAGAAGTTTCCTCATAGGGTTTGTTTAGAATTTTTGAAGCACAAAACACCACGCTTGGAATAAAACCAATCTGCGCTGGTTTCATTTCAAAACACCGTGAAAATCTAACAGGTCCATCTGTTTCAACTAAAATTTTATCTTCATTGGTTTTTGCCAGTAATGTCTGCTTGTCATTTGCATAGACCATCACAGGTCCATATGAAACAAAAAATTCCATCTCCATTGCTTTTCTTAGCTGTTTTTTGCTCCCATCAAACCAATGAAGCAAAGAATGCTCCGTGTTATACGATGTCATTATCTCAAATACATCATCTAAGCTCTTTCGTGAATGAATTGAAACTGGTTTGTGATGTTTTTCTGCAATTGACAACAGTGATTCAAAAACATGAAACTGGTTTTTTTTATCTTCCTCGGATTGAATGTAAGTGGGATCCAGTCCAATCTCACCTACTCCAGAAATATTTTCAATGTTTTCTTCAATCAAACTTAGCATCTGATCTAAATTCTCATTTGCACATTCCGGATGAATCCCGATAAAGGGTAAAATAAGATTACTTTTTTTTGCTATTTCCAAAGTTTTTTTGGAATTCTCAAAATCCATAGAAACACAACATGCCTTTATTTTCATATTCTCCATTCCCGTCAGAATTGAATCTAGGTCATCATCATAAGCTGAATCAGATAAATGAATGTGAGAATCAAACAACCAAGTCATTATTTTCTAATTTTAAAATAGTCTGTATAAATCGATTTCTTGGTGATATTTTTTCACTCGTTATCTTTTATCTTTAAAGTTAAAGAATCACATTGATGAAGTCCTCTGAACTAGGTCTGTCTGCAATGTATAGGATTTTGAAAAAAGCAGGGGCCGAAAGAGTAAGTGACGAGTCGGCTGACGAACTCCGGCGAATTTTAGAGGAGTTGGCAGGAGATATTGCAAAAAGTGCAATAGATATGGCAGCACATGCAGGAAGAAAGACAGTCAAGGGAGAGGACGTCAAACTAGCGTCAAAACCTTTCATCAAATAATGATCTAAAGAGTTTAATTGTTGATTTTGTGTTTTTCAAAACGGTACTCTGGCAGAACGGTTATGCGTGGGCCTGCAAAGCCTATACAAGGGGGTTCGACTCCCTCGGGTACCTTACTTATTCTACAATCACTTTGCCCTCCATCCATGGATGTAAGGTACAAAAGTAATCAAAAGTCCCTTTTTCATTGAAAGATACAGTAAATTTTTCCTGAGGATCCAAATGTCCGCTATCAAACAGATCACTTGGGCTACCGTACAATCCAGAAGTCACACTGTGAAATGCAACATCTTCATTTTGCCAAGTAACCTGTCCTCCTTGCTTTATGGTGATGATGTGCGGAACATAGCACGAATCAGTCTCTTCGCATCCTGGACGGGAAACCTTAGTTGGCATAATAACGTCAGGCTCATTTGTGTTTTCAGACTTTTCAACTTTAGTTTCGAGATTATTGGTTTGAGCTGCAACTGCAGCTAGCGCCAAAATAATTGCACCGGCAATTCCAACATAGATCATTTTTTTTCTCAAATCACATCACACACAGAACAGAGTTATTATGTAATTACCAAATTCTCTAAATATATAGCATATTAGAAAAGCTGTTTGGCACAAAACGAGAGTGGTCTTCTAGAGTATATTCCAGGTTCACAGGCATTGTTAATTGAAAAAAAATCCACACCTCCACTTGAAGGATTCTCTGAAAACATCAGAGACAACATTCGTGAAAATGCTGAAAACTCCAAAAACGAAGTTGAAAAGGGAAATAATTTTTTGCAGTGGGTATTGACTCGAGTCTACGAGGCAACAGAAGATGATGCAGCAGATGCAATAGTTGATGGGGCAAATGATCTAGGAATTGATGCGTATCTTCCAGTAGATTTTTCAGACAACACCATTCGTCTGTTCCAGTCAAAATATGGAACATCTCATTCACTAGAAGCTATTGCAAAATTCAAAGAAGACTCCAAGCGTCTGCTGACAAAGGACGTTACAAAGATGAGACCTGAACTTGCCCAGCTAGTAACCAAAATTAAAGAAAAGAATCTAAAGATAAAATGCTGCTATGTAACGGACCAAAAGGTAGACTATGAAGATGATCTAGTAGAGGTTTTAGATATTGATACTATAATTCAGCGATTGTGGGACAGGATAAAAAAACCTGCAGCAGGCAAGAAATCCTCAATAAAACTAGAAAGAATGCTTCGCCATGACAACACTATTCTTGGGATTTTAAAATTAAGAGAGCTTACAGAGTTTGTAAACAAGAATCGCGACTATGTTTTTGAGTCAAACATCAGGCAGTGGATGCAGTTTAAGACCACAGTAAACAAGGGCCTACGAGAAACCCTTCAGAACAATCCTGGGAAATTTTTCTATTACAACAATGGAATTACAATTGTAGTTAGTGATTTTGAGGATTTGGGGGACAATATGATTAAACTTCATGCACCACAAATTGTAAACGGCGCACAGACATCAAACTCTATTTTGGATCACTCCAAGAGAACAAAGAACTTGAATGGTTCAATGACTGTAACAATAATCAAGGCAGATGATGAGCAAGAACAAAACAACATTACAAAGTATAGAAACTCGCAAAACTCTGTAAGAGGAAAGGACCTGGTATCGCTGATGGACTTTCACAAATCCATCAAGTCTCAGCTAAAAAACTGCGGATACTTTTATGAGATTCAAGCAGGTTCCTTTGATACTAAAACAAAATCAAACCAGTGCCAGTACGAGGGAGACTCTACGTACAACAAGTACTTGCCAGATAACCACAAAAAAGTCATAGTTGCAAAAGATGCCATTCAGGTTTTAGTGGCAGGAATTGAACAGCGACCAACTGAAGCCTATAGCTCACCTGCACAATTTCTCCCAAGGGGAAGCAAGTATGATGACGTGTTCAATGACAATCTCAAAGACGACTACAAGGTTTTGCTATATCCATACTTGGTAA
>JASFUC010000041.1:0-9424 GCA_050050475.1 Nitrosopumilaceae archaeon | reverse complement strand
TTTTTTTGCATAATCGTAATCGGAGATCATTTATGATTTTGGCTAAAATTTTCTAGTCTAATAACTTTGGGTAAGAAAATTAATCTCAAGATATCAAAAAATTACTCTTAACTTTAAATTATCATTATTATTTCAGACTGACATTGCAAGGCGACGCATATCTGAAATGTATTGATTCTCAATGTGGTTTAGAATATCCAATTACAAACACCAATGTACATTGTGAAAACGATCATTTGTTAGATGTAAAGTACAAAAACAAACCAAATGAAAGCCTAAAAGATGTATTTGCTAGTAGGGGGAAAATGGATAAGAATATTATTTTCAATGAAAGTGGAGTTTGGCGTTTTAGAGAACTACTGAATTTTTGTGAAATTGACACGGAAAACGTTGAGGAATGTTCAAAATATTTAGTCTCACTTGATGGAGCAGAAGGACGACAATCAAAACCCTACCACATGACAAAAGTATCCTCTTTTATTGGAATTCCCAGTGACAAATTGTGGTTACAACCTGAGGGATACAACCCAAGTGGATCCTTCAAAGACAACGGAATGGCAACTGCTGTAACTCATGCTAAAATGGTAGGAGCAAAAAAAATTGTTTGTGCATCGACAGGAAATACCTCAGCTTCGGCAGGAATGTTTGCCGCCAATGAAGGAATCCAATGTGACGTATACATTCCAGCAGGTCAAATTGCACCCGGAAAGTTAAGCCAGGCTTATCAATTTGGAGCTCAAATAGTAGAAGTTGACGGGAATTTCGATGATGCATTAAAACAATCTTTAGATGATGCAAAAAACCATGACGGCTATACAGTAAATTCAATTAATCCATTTAGAATTGAAGGGCAAAAAACTATTCCATATAGAGCATTAGAATATTTGCGATGGGAATCACCTGATTGGATTGTTTATCCTGGAGGTGCATTGGGAAATACCTCTAGTTGCGGAAAAGCTTTGATGGAATTATATGAATGGGGGTGGATTAAAAAAATTCCAAGAATCGCTGTTATTAATTCAGAAGGTGCAAGTACCCTTTCTGATCTATACAATGGAAAATTCCAAGAAGAAGAATTACGTTGGAATAAAGGTAATCCAAATGCAGAACTTGTTTGCCAATATTATGAACATTTAGACAAAGAGGGTATCAGGCCAAAAACAAAGGCAACTGCAATTCAAATTGGGCGTCCTGCCAACATTCTCAAAGGTCTCAGAGCACTTGAATTTACAAACGGGGTTGTTACTACTGTAACAGATGCAGAAATGCTAGATGGAATGGCAGTAGTAGGTTTGAATGGATTTGATTGTGAAATGGCATCAGGTGCATCAGTTGCAGGAATTAAAAAATTGATAGAGCAAGAAACTATCAAAAAGGATGACGTTGTGGTTGGGATCCTTACTGGAAGACAAAAAGATGCCATGCTACCAGTAGACTATCACAATGACCCAAACAATAGATTTGCAATCCCCCCAAAAATTTAGCCTCAAACCAAGTCATTAGAATTAGATAATGCCATCTTTACATCTTAAGCCTTAATAATGTGGGAGTCAAAAAGAAATCAACCAAGAGATGGTGTATAAAAAATAAAATGAATAACCGATGTTGTTGTTCTGACAAGATTTTTCGGAGGATGTTATGGTAGAGCTTTGGGTCGAGATGGCAGCACTGGCTTCGCTAATCGGCTTGTCTGGATTTTTCAGTGGTCTTGAAGTAGCCCTAGTAGGGGTAACAAAATCCAAAGTAGTCCAACTACTAAACGATAAACAAAAAGGCTCAAAGGCCTTACACAAATTGAAAAATAATCCAAGTTGGATGATGTCAAGCGTAAATCTTGGAAATAACCTAGTAAATGTCGGTGCTTCTGCCTTAGCTACTAGTGTTGCTTTGAGACTTTTTGGAAATGATGGACTAGGAATCGCAATTGGAATAATGACATTTTTGATTCTTGTTTTTGGTGAGATTACTCCAAAAACATACTGCAATGCAAATTCAACAAAAATTGCTCTAAGATATGCGCCAGTCTTGTTGGGGTTTAGCTATGTGTTTTTTCCCGTTGTAAAATTTTTTGAAATAATAACCAGAGGAGTGGTAAAAGTTACTGGAAGCAGCCATGAACCGCCTCCAATAACAGAAGAAGAAATCAAGGGAGTTATTGATCAAGGATTAGCAGAAAAAGCCCTTGAAAAAGACGAGATGGAACTCGTTCACGGTGCATTGAAATTTGATGATACTGTGGTCCGTTCTGTTATGACGCCTCGAACCAAAATGTTTACTCTTAATGCAAAAATGATACTTTTTGAAGCATTACCTGAAATCAATCAAAATGGTTTCTCTAGAATTCCCATTCACGGGGATAATCAAGACGACATTGTAGGATTTGTACATGTAAGAGACGTTCTCAAAGAGCTTGAAAAAGACAATAAGATGAAAAGTCTTGAGCAAATTTCTAGAAAACCCGTATTTGTATCACAGGAAAAAATGGTAAGCGCCCTTGTAAAAGAAATGAAGGGGAGAAAGACACACATGGCTATTGTAGTTGATGAACATGGTGGAGTAGAAGGGTTAGTTACACTTGAAGATTTGATTGAGACGATAATTGGAGAAATTGAGGATGAGACTGATCATGCCCAACCAGCAGGTTATGAAAGAGTAGATCAAGACACTATTTTAACAAATGGAGATATAGATATTGAAAAAATCAACAAGATTTTCAAAACAGAAATCCCAGAAGGAGACGATTATGCATCATTAAATGGATTGCTTCACGAAAAATTACAAGACATCCCGCAAGCCGGAGACAAAATCGAAGTTGAGGATTTAAGAATCATTGTGGAAAAGGTTTTCAAAAATATTCCTCGTAAAATCAGAATTGAGCGGATAAAGGTCTAATCTTTTTTTGCAAAGTGTTCTTCAAGTTTTTTCTTTTTCTCATCCATTTTGAAAATGGATTCAGTGTGAGAAAAAGCCTCTTCGTAAGACTTTCCAAACAACATTGATTGTAAGAGCATGTGGTTTTCTGGAATTACTATTCCTGTTTGATCATCCGAATACATCATTTGTACTGTATCTCCAATGGAGACGGTCATGTTTGCATGGATGTGAATCATGTTAGTGTCTGTAAAATTGAATCCCATCGTACTTGCAAAGTCCCTCACATCTTTTGTGCCCTTTGCTGTCCACAAAGTGGCCACCCCAAATTCTTGAGTAAAAATTTCATGTATTTCTGAAGGTTTTGGTGCTTGACCCTTGAAACGGATATCCATAATATGTAAGTGCATTTGTCTTGATGGGACCTTTATCGCTCTGACAAACAATGGTGCATCTTTTCCAAAATATGTCTTGACATCATCTCCATGATGAGGTTTTTCTGTCATTTCAATAGTATCTTTTACTTCCTTGTCCTTTTGTTCAATATCGGCCCATCGTCTAACCAATGTGACGTCAAATCGGGTTAAAGAATCTCCAAATTTTGATCTTAACGGTTCAAGAATTCTTCCCATACCTGTAACATTGCAGCTGCCTTGCATGACGTGTCTTTTTCCCTTGGACAAATCATAATTTGCCCTAGAATTGAAAAGCAGGTCTGAAACTGCTTTTTCTCCCATTATGGTTTCGCCTCCCTGATAAATTGCCATTACATTTTTTGGCTCATAGAGATTTTTTTTATTGGCATATCCTTGGCCACCAGGAGCTGCATCAATTACCAAATCGCAGTCATCAACTGCAGATTCAATGGTTCCTGAAATCTTGTAGTTCCTAAAATCATTTAATTTTCTTTCAGGCACATAAACATCAAGACCTCTAGAGATTGCCAAGTTTACTTTGTCATCTGGAGAGTATTTTCCTACTCCGATTACAGAAATTTCAGGGTCATCTTTTAGAAAAGCTGTAATTCTGCTTCCAATAGAACCATATCCATTAACGAAAATTTTCTTCATGGTTTGAGCTTGGCAGGACGGCTTTATTTAGATTAGTTTACGGTCAAACATCTACTATAATAATTCCTTGGTTAACCAAGAAATTTACCCCGTAAATGAAATCATCATCTGAGATCTTTCCTTCTGCCCACCATCCTGCATTTTCTTTTATCCATGGAGGGATTTCAGATCCTCCTGTACCTTGAGTTGTGGGCGGGATTTGTAGAATCCCTTCTTTAATTAAAAATTCGATTCCATGCAAAAATGAACTATCGTCAATATTACCATCTCTCCACCATCCTGCATTGTTTTTAATCCAAGAGGGTATTGAATAAGGTGCAATAGAATTAGGTGTGTTTTGAACTTCCATTCTAATATTTTTGTTAATGTCACCTAAGAAAACGATTTTAATGTTTTTTGAGGCAAGAGAATCAATTAGAGATTCTAGTTCGTTTAACTGAACTGAGTTGATTTTATTTTGGTATGTTCCTCCTTCATAGATTGCGAATTCTTGTGGGTGAATGGTGATTACAGCAAAGCCGTACTTGTCAATTCCCTCTAGTGTTTCAACGTAGGTGGTTTCTGAATCTATACCTAAAATTCTGTTTTGCGATGGCACGTATTCTCCTGTAGTTGTAACAGCAGGAAATCTGTATAATGTTTCATCTTTTAGAGAAAATGGAGGGGAGTCATTTAACATACTGGCGCTAAGATGTGTGAATCCGTTTTCAATTAATGCAGATTTTGTATCCTCATTAAACCTATTTTCAGGAGGAATGAAGATTTTAGGAGACACATTTAATTTTTCAAATATTTTTTTATTTGATTCCTCGAGAAGCTCTGATTGTTTTTGTTTATCAAACACCGTAAATGGTTTTGAGTCAAGGCCATGATTTGCAATTTCAAGATTATGACTACCAATTTCTTTTTTAACTAAACTAACAAGATAAGGATCATTCCCAAAAGAATCTATGATTACACCAGCTGTTAAGGGAATATTGTTTTTTGAAAATAAATTGATCAATTCATACTGAACTTCGTTTAACCAATAATCTTGAACACCATCTAATCGGAAAGAGACGCAATTACAGGTTAATTGATAGTTTTGTTTTGAGGGCACATAGACGATTGGTTCAGAAGATGAAGATAGAGTTTGTTTCCCAGGCGTTTCGATAATTTCTTCAGTGGATGATGTCGATTCCGGTTCAGTGATTGGGGTCACAGGGTTTTCCTGAATTAAATCAAATTCATTTTGATTTCCCGTTATTGCAATTTTGGTTTCTGGCCAGAGATCTTGCTTTGACTTGTCTTTTATGACTGAAACAGAGTAGATTCCAGATGGAATATCAGAAAAATAAATTTCTCCCCTATCATTCATTTGGGATGATGTGAATTTCTGACCGTCATGATGCTCAATAAGTATTGACAAATCATCATCATTCAAAATTTTTTCATTAGATGTGTCGAATAATCTAAAAATGATTAATTCTTCAACCATGTCGGGGATAGGAACAACAATTTTTTGTTCTTGGGAAATTCCTTGTTGTAATTTAATATTTGAAACACTAGTTAGCAGAAATTCATCGTAATACACATCTGCAACATAATAATCATTTGGGAGAGATGTTGATTGTAACCAATACCTCATTGTATCTCCATTTTCATCTGTATTTCCGATTCGTTGAATTTCATCATGATGAGATTTTATTTTCACAACAGCATTTTCAATAGGGGTTTCACCATCCTCAAAAAATACATGAAATTTTAGTCCTCCCGGAAGAGGTATGTTGATATTTAATTTTTCAGATGATTCTTTTAATTCAGCATAACCTACTTCAGAGTACATTCCGTTAACGTAAACTTCTACCTTGTATTTGTGATTGATTGGTAAAGAAATTGTTTCAGGATTCGTTTCTAACTCTTTTTCTATTATTGGCGTTTTATCATAATCTTGGTAAACTTTGTAGGTGGTCTGATAAGCGTCAATTCTGTCACCATTTGTATATTTTATCTCAAATTGAAGGAGATTAGATTCTTCAGAATATGTAGTCCCCATGGATACAACCAAGGAAAGAAGTATAGAAAGAGCACCAAGTTGTAAAATTCTAAAATTAAACATCTTAAACACCGATCCTCTTTGCACTAGTCCACTTTGCTTCTTTTCCCATCAATTGTTCTAATATTGCCTTAAGTAGCAAAAAATCAACAATTTGTTTGAAACCGAATAGCAAAAATCCAGCATAAATCAATAGTTTTGGATCTTCATCATCAATCCTAATTGCCAGAGCACACATTAGAAAATGAACCACTGTAAATATACCAGCAGCTTCTAGAACCCACCACGCATCTCCACTCAATACACCAAAAATCACATTTGCTAGTGCAGTAAAGCCGATTATAGGGGTAATTATCATTCCCAAAAATAAATACGGCAAGGCAAGTTTTTGTAAATATCCAAATCGAGGGTTTGTTAGCGCATCTGAGTGGCGTTTTAAAACCTGAATATTTCCACGGTACCAACGTTTTCTTTGTTTTGCAAAATCAGATAGTGTTGTAGGAGCTTCAGTGTAGGCAACTGCCTTTACACTTCCTTGAGTAATCAGTCCTGCTTTAAGTAATTTTATTGTTTGATCAAAATCCTCCACAATTGTTTCTTTTCCATATGCACCTGTTCCAGAAACGCATGCCTTTTTGAATGCTCCAAGTGCACCAGGGACAACAGTAATTGACCCAAATCTATCAAAAGCCCTTCTAATTACTTGGATTCCAGTAAGATATTCTAATGCCTGGCATTTTGTAATCAAGTTAACGCGATTGCGTACTTTGATATTTCCTGCAACTGCTGCGACATGCTCATCGACTTCAAATCCTTTTACAATCTCTTTTAGGGAATTCCTGCCAATAATTGTATCAGCATCAACAACTACGATGATCTCTCCTTTTGCATACACTAAACCATAATTTAGGGCAGTTGCCTTTCCGCCATTTTCCTTGTGAAGAACCATGATTTCTTTTTTGAATTGTTTTGCAATCTCTAATGTTCCATCTGTACTACCATCATCAACAAAGATAATCTCCTTTCTAGGGTATTGGGTTTCAACCATCGATTCTAAAGTTTGTTTGATTACTTTTTCTTCATTATATGCAGGAATGATTACAGAGACTTTGGGATAATTTGTGATTTCTGGTTGAAGTGTTTCTCGATATTTACTTAACACAGACATTGGAACAAACAGCATTGTTGTCCAAAATGATATGGTCATTGCCCAAAGAAGAATTATCCTTGAAGGAGATTCCAATAGAGTCGCACCCTCATAGGCCACAAGTGCACCCATTAAAAATGGGGAGCCTACTAGAACCATTAGCAGAATTGAAGGCCCCTTTCGCCCTTCTTTATTTTTTTCAAAATTTTTGGTTCTTGAGCTAATCATGTGGTAGCTAGAAAGAACTCCCCCTATGGCCATGGCGGCCATGCTGATAGGTCCCAAAATATAGTAAATTGTGGCAGACAAGAAAATGAAAATTGCTGCAGTTAAGAGTACTTGGACAGGATCAATTTTTGGTTTAGATTTTTTTTGCAGATTTTTAATCTGCTTTGTTTGGAGTTTTTGAACATATTGTGGTTCACATAATGCGGTTGGTTCTTTGGAATATGCTATTGGTTTTGACTGCTTTTTGTGTCTTTTCTTGGGAGAAAACATTGCCCCTGTTACCACACAATCATACTGCTGCAAGTTTGTAGCTGCAACTGCTTTGCCAATTTACGTCTTCTAGATTGAATCTGTTTTCACACTTTAGACACAGATATTCAGAGGAAAGTTCGGAAAATGCATCACTACAGTTGTTACAAATGTAATGGTTTGGCAAGACCCTGTAATCTACACCTAAGGCTTTAATCTCTTTGTTACAACTAGGACACTTGTCATTTTGATACGTTCTTTCTTCAGAGACGTTTCCACAATTATAATGTTCAATTAGCTTACCTAATCTAAAATGAGGACTGTTGCAAGAAGGGCATGAAAATATCTGTGTTGTTTTAACAGAGTTGCATTTATTGCAAGCTACTTCTTTTTTTTCTCCCAAATTAACAATTTTTCCTTCTCTTTCTAACTCGTTCAAGTGAAGCCTGATTGTTTCATCAGAAAATCCTACCATTTGTTCAATTAAATTCAAACTTACTTGTCTAGAAGACTTTAAGATAAAATCAACCCTGTCTTTTACTTTTGCCTTTACCTCTTCTTCTGCGTTTTCAAGCATTTTGAGTTGTTCTGATTCTTTTTGAAAAAAGAAATCTTCTTTTTCAATTGTTTCAAAAACTTCCTTGAGACTCTCAAATCTAATTGGTTTTTCAAGATATTGATAGACACCTAGTCGAATCAATTCTCTAATTCCTTCATCCTCTTTTTCTGTAGCAGTTTCCAGAATAACTCTGGCGGAAGGATATTCATCAAGCATCTGAGTTAAAACTGAACGGCAATCCATGTCTGGAAGCATATAATCCAAAAGCACTATTGGGGGTTTGTTTTCCTTTACGAGTTTTTTGAACTCTTTTACTGCAGTATATCCATTATCAGATGTATGAATATCGGCATATTCTAATTTCTCTAAAAAGCTCTTCAGAAGCATAGTTACTGCCTGGCTGTCCTCTACAATTAACACTGGAGGTTTTGTCAATACAACAATTTTCGACAATAAATTGCATAAATACTGCTGTGTGGTTAAACTGAACAAAATTTAGGCCTCAAAAACATAAATTTAATGTTAAAGGAATTTTTTTCAGTTTTACAGAATTCGATTTAATTAACAATCAACTCCTCCAAATGAAAATCCAAATAAATCAGAATACCCAATATAAGGAGTCATTTTTGTATATGACAAACAGAGAATTAACAAAAACCTAAATTGGCACATCCAAAAAAACCACATGTTGATTCACGGGCCATCACTGGCAATAGGTGCTGCAATAGCATCAATATCTATTGTGATTGTATTTTTAACCATTAGCGCAATTAATGATGAACCTGAACTTGTCATAGAACCTGTTCAAAACCCTCAACCAACAATATCCCCAAGTTTGATTTCATCAACGTTTATGGAAAATGGTTCCCCTATCTTAGGAGATCCTAAAGCTCCGGTAACATTAGTAGAATTTGGAGATTATCAATGTCATTTTTGCAATGTCCATTTTCATAACACAGAACATGATTTGCTTGTGAATTTTATACAGACAGGCAAAGTAAAGATGATTTTCAAAGACTTTACAATTATCGGACCTGACTCAGTAAATGCAGCTCATGGGGCTCATTGCGCAAATGACCAGGGAAAATTTTGGGAATATCATGACATCTTGTACAATAATTGGACTGGCGAAAACAACGGATGGGCCTCATCAGATAATTTGCTGCGGTTTGCACAGGAAATTGAATTAGACATTGACAAATGGTCTGAATGTATGCTGGATGAACGGCATACACAGATCATTTCAGATAGCAGTAAAGATGCAA
>JASFUC010000040.1:0-9425 GCA_050050475.1 Nitrosopumilaceae archaeon | reverse complement strand
CCATCTCCTGCAATCATCTTTCCCATTTCTTCAACTTTGGCATCTAAAATCATGATGATGTAACCTAGGTCTACATTAATCATACTCTCGTACTTTTCTTTGAGAATGTTCAAGGCGGCTTTTTTTAGAGTAGTTCCAAACAAACTTGGTGGAATCCTAACAACATCGCCTAGCGTAGATATAGAAAACAACTGTGCTGTTTTTCTCAAATTTCAATTTATGAATCTTTGGGTAATTTGCCTGAATCCTAGAAAGATTTTGTCTAAATTACAAATTTTTAAGGATTTTTTCAGATGTTTGACTTATGTTTAAATAAAGTAAACAGACTTTTTAGCCCATTGGTAGGCATAGATCAAGTTCTTGAAAAACTTAGCACCGTAATTGATCCTGACTTGAAAAAAGACATTGTTTCTATGGGTATGATAAAGGATCTTGAACTTAATGATGGAAATCTGAAATTTACCTTGGAGCTTACTACTCCCGCATGTCCATTCAATGTAGAGATTGAAGATGATGTCAGAAAAGTGATTGGCGAGATGCCTGAAGTTAAGAACTTTGATCTAAATGTTACAGCCAAAGTTATGGAGGGTCGTTCTCTTGATGAAGACTCTGCAATGAATACCGTGAAAAACATTATCGGTGTTGCAAGTGGCAAAGGTGGCGTTGGAAAATCAACTGTTTCACTAAACTTAGCATTGGCTTTGTCTCAAACGGGGGCCAAAGTAGGATTACTTGATGCTGATATCTATGGGCCAAGTATTCCGCTCATGTTGGGAATGAAAGATGGCTTCATGGAAGTTGAAGAAAACAAACTTCAACCTGCTGATTCAAATGGAATCAAAGTTGTATCTTTTGGCTTTTTTGCAGAGCAAGCTCATCAGGCAGCAATTTACCGGGGACCGATTATTTCTGGAATTTTAAAACAATTTTTAGTTGATACCAATTGGTCCAACTTGGATTATCTGATTGTTGATCTTCCACCTGGTACAGGTGATATTCCATTAACTCTTGCACAAACAATTCCAATCACTGGGATTTTAGTTGTTACTACTCCTCAAGACGTTGCAAGTAATGTGGCAGTAAAGGCAATTGGAATGTTTGAAAAACTAAATGTTCCAATCATTGGAGTTGTAGAAAACATGAGTCATTTTATTTGTCCTAATTGTAACGACAAACACTATATCTTTGGTGATGGTGGGGCAAAAAAGATTAGTGAACAATTCAACATTCCTTTCTTAGGTGAAATTCCATTAAATTCTGGAATAATGTCTGGCTCTGATTTAGGAAAACCAATTATGATCTCAAGTCCTGAATCTCCAAGTGCAATTGCATTTAAAACTGCGGCAAAAAATATTGCAGGCCAATGCAGTATAATTGCATCCAGACTTCAAGAAGAAACGGCCTCTGAAAGTAAAACCGAAGAATCTGCTCCAGAGGCAAGTACTTCAAATTAATTCTGATTCTTGTGAAACTGCCTGATAATTTACGAGAACAACTGAAAATTCCTTTGGGTATTTTACTACCTGAAGTTGATGTAAAAAAAGACACTATTCAAAAACATCTTCCAGAAAATTGTTATGTTATTACAGTTGGTGATAGAACCTCTGAAAAGATGATGGATTTTGGGTTAACTCCTGCACTACAAATTATTGATGGACAAGAAAAAAGAGTAAAACGTGATACTCCTGACAACATTGAGATATTAACAAACCTTACATGTAATAATCCGCCTGCCGAAATAACTTCTCAAAGTATTGATACAATCAAAAAAGCATTCAATAGTGAATCCCCGGTACGAATTACAGTAAACGGGGAAGAGGATCTATTGGTAATCCCAGTTTGTATCTACGCTCCAGAAAATTCAGTGGTTTTGTATGGACAGCCAAACGAAGGCTTGGTAGTAGTCAAAATAACTCCAGAAATTAGAAATAAAACACAAAAACTACTCGAATCAATGGAATAATCGGGGTGTGATGAGACGGTGGCTGTATGATTGGTGATTACACTACAAAAAACTCTGACCCTATTAATTCACTCACCTGATCTTGAAACAAACTATAATGAACCATTTTTTGCACAACAATTGACATTTTAAGATAAACACCAATTGAATGGAAAATAGATGTGAAACTAGATCCTGAACTTAGATTGCAAATATTAGAAAAAATTGGTATCTATTCTAATCGTTTCTCTATTCCAGAACCACAAGTACTTTTAACTACAAAAGAGGTTTTGGACATGCCAAAGGAAATGACTGAGGGGAGAAGAACTTCAGCTTACAAATATTATGGAGTATCGTACTTGCAACATAATTTAGTATTCATTAACGTGAGAAAAATTCCGGATGAAAAGACACTTGAAAACACCATAGTACACGAATTAATTCATTTGAGATTTCCCTATCTTGCACATGGGAAAAGATTCAATAAATTAGTCCGGCAGGGACTTCGTGGCAAAACCTTTTTGCCATACAGAAAAAGAGCCAAAATTTCCGCTATTTGATTTATATTTCCCAGATTTAGGCTGCAGAGTATATATGGAAATTGCTGAAATTCTGCCAATTGTAGCAGGTATTGCATCATTTTTGGTTGCAGGCGGCTTGGTTGCATGGATTTCAAAACAGCCATCTGGAACAAAAGAGATGATGGATATTTCCAACGCCGTAAAAGAAGGGGCTGGTGCATTTCTTAAAAGAGAAATGAAAATTATTGTTCCAGTAGCAATAGCGTTGGCTCTAATTATCGCAATATTCCTTCAACCATCAAATGGTATTGCATTTGCAGTAGGTGCAGCACTTTCAGCAGTAGCAGGAATTATTTCATTAAAAATCACAGTAAAAGCAGCAGTTAGAGCTGCCAATCTTAGCAGCAGTGGTTTAGGTAAAACCTTTGTAATGGCATTTAGGGGAGGCGCAACAGTTGGTCTGGCAGTTCCTGCAATGGCTCTTTTGGCAATTACTGGTCTTTATCTGATTTATCCTGACCCCATCACAATTGCTGGTGTGGGAATTGGAGCAAGTTTGATTGCATTATTCATAAGAATTGGAGGAGGTATTTTTACAAAGGCAGCAGACATGGGTGCAGATTTGGTAGGAAAAGTCGAAGCCAATATTCCTGAAGATGACCCTAGAAACCCTGCAACTATCGCTGATAACGTAGGTGATAATGTTGGTGATGCTGCTGGAATGGGCTCTGATGTTTACGAATCTTATATTGTTACAATATTGGCGGCATTACTAATAGCTGCATTAATTGGCGCACCAAACTTTTTCCTTTATCCAATTTTAATTGGATCTTCAGGAATGATTGCATCAATTATCGGCGTGGTAATTGTTGGCTCAAAGAATATCACCGATGTAATGAAACCTCTGAATCGTTCATTCTACGTTTCAGCATCAATTGCCATTGCACTAAACTTTATCTTCATCACGCAATTTATTGGATATTCTAATACCTCATATGCTCTGTTTGGCTCTACCGTATTAGGTGTAATTTTAGTTCCTGTGATTCAAAAGATTACTGACTACTATACCAGTTACAAACAAAAACCTGTAAATGAAATTGCAGACTCTGCAAAATGGGGATATGCATCATTAACATTAATGGGAATTATCAAAGGAATGCAGTCTACTGGACCATTTATGATTGCACTAGTTGTCGCAATCATTGTATCATATACTATCGCATCTTCGTCTGCTCCTGAAGGTGCAGATCCCGTACTCTATGGAATATTTGGAACATCACTTACTGCAATGGCCATGTTGAGTCTAGCCGGAATTGTTCTAAGTATTGACGCATTTGGTCCAATTGCGGATAATGCAGGAGGAATTGTGGAGATGACAGGAATGGGTGAGGAAAATCGTAGAGTAACTGATGAAATAGATGCCGTAGGAAACACTACAAAAGCCGTAACCAAAGGATTTGCTATCGCAAGCGCTGCGTTAGCAGCTTTGGCAATGATCCAGGCATTCCAATTTGAAGCATCTCATATTTTTGAAGGCGTATTGGAATTAGATTATAGCTTGACAAACCCTGCAATTATTGTAGGATTATTGATAGGCGGCTTAATACCCTTTATTATAACCGGTCAATTGATCAACGGTGTATCTCGTGCTGCCGGAAAGATGGTTGATGAGGTTAGACGACAATTCAAATCTGATCCAGAAATTCTTACAGGAAAATCCAAACCAGATTATGCAAAATGTGTAGATATTGCAACTGTTGCATCCATTAAAGAACTCTGGAAACCAGCAATTGTCGCAATCATTGCTCCAATAATTTTAGGAGTCTTGTTAGGACCAACTGCTGTAGCCGGATTGTTGATGGGTTCAGTAGTTACTGGAATCTTACTTGCATATCACTTGGCAAATACCGGTGGAGCATGGGATAATGCAAAGAAACTAGTTGAAATGCGAGGTGAGAAAGGATCTGAAATACACAAAGTTGCAGTTGTAGGAGATATCATTGGTGATCCTTACAAAGATACTGCCGGACCTGCTCTAAACACTGTAATCAAATTACTCAACACTATTGCAATTGTATTTGTATCTGCATTTATTGCAATACTTGCAATCTAATCACTCCTCGACAATACGAGTCATATCTAATTCATCTACTTGAGCCTGAATGGCTTTTTTCAAAGTATCATTGTGTTTCTCGCAAAATTTGAAATAGTCATCTACTGTTTGAAAGCATCCGCAAATCCATTTTATTTTTTTATCTCCCTCAATTGTCCATTTCGCATACTTAGGCTCTTCCATGAATTCTCAACTTAAGGGTAATTAAAAAATCTAGATAAAGTAATTTTAAAAAGGAAAAAAGAGTTTAAGGACAGCCTTCCATTTTTTGGATAAAGTAGCCATTTTCCTTAATTGCCTGCTCTACAGGCTCCGGAGCTCCTTGGGAGTGGCAGAATTGACATTCGTTTGTAGTCATCACTGCATTTTCTTCACCAATTGACTTTAGCCACTCTTTGCCGTATGCGATGGCTTTGTCATGGTCTTTTTCACCAGTTATCACATCAAAGTGCATGGTATGACCATCTGCTGCTTTGACATAGGTATCG
This sequence comes from Nitrosopumilaceae archaeon, assembly GCA_050050475.1. Lineage (GTDB taxonomy): Archaea > Thermoproteota > Nitrososphaeria > Nitrososphaerales > Nitrosopumilaceae > Nitrosomaritimum. The sequence goes on along the minus strand of JASFUC010000040.1, from coordinate 4,361 downwards.
TATACGTGAATTTCCATGAATACAATAGAAAAAAGGGATATTTAATTCAAAGATCATTAGATGAGAACTAAAATTTCATTCAAGTTCATATCTTGTAGGATAAACCGCATCTCTTTTTTACCATGTTTTTCAATTAATGACTTCAAAGATATCCATAGCTATGAGTATATGGTTTAGAAAACAATCTTAAGATCATTTTTAAAAATATGATTAACTCCTGGATTTATCTCAGAGCAATGGTTTTCTATCTTTACCTTGTACTGAAAATTATGAAATATTCTGTTCGATTAGAAATTGAAGATTTGAGAATTGATATAGAAATAGATGATGAATTTTCTCCAAACACTGCCCATTCTTTTTTAAAATCATTGCCATTTAGTGTGGATCTTAACGTCTGGGGTGAAGAAATTTATTCTTCATCTTCTCCGGTGACAATTTCAGAAGAAAATGCCAAATCCCCTGTTGATTTGAACGATGTGGCATACTGGCCAACTGGAAAAGCTATCTGTCTCTTTTATGGACCAACACCAATCAGTGAAAGAGGGGAGATTATTCCTACATCACCTGTAAATGTTATTGGAAAAATCATTTCTCGAGACAAGTCAGTCTTGGGTTTTGCAGATGGAAAAAGAGGGACCTTTAGGTTACACAGTTAGCTATTTGATTTCTATTGGGATCTCATTAACCTCGTTTTCTAAAATATATGCTTTGAAATCTTTTGAGACTCCAGAAAAAATAATCCATACGCCTGGGTTCAATTCCATGAATTTTTTATCGGTGTTTGATGGATATGCCTCTGAATTAGGGTGAGAGTGAAAAATACCTATAATTTTCATTTTTGACTCTCTCTCGATTTTATCTGCCTCTAGTCTCTGTTCTGCTGAGATTGTAAAGTTCACAGGTGATTGTTCTATGTTTTGTGTTAGAAAAATTTTATTTACACGTGTTGTTTCTTGTGTTTTCTCACCAAATAATATTGCACATGACTCGTTTGGATTTTCCTGTTCTGCGTGGTTTGAAAGAATTTCTTTTTGGTCTTTTGTTAGTATTATTTTTGGCAATCTTATCCTACTTCAACGGTGCCAACCATCCAGGGATGTACAACACAATAGTAGTCAACATTCCCTGCTGAAATAAACGAATATTCAAAAGTGTCTCCTGCCATTATCATTCCAGAATCAAATTTCCCTGTTGGCCCGCTTTGTGCACTTCCTGAAGTTACAGTATGTGCTACAGAATCATTATTTGTCCAAATAACTGGTGTTCCGCTAGTTATGTGAAGGACATTTGGGTCAAAGTAAATCTGTCCGTCTTTTTGAATTCCTGCCCCTTCTGGGATTGATATTGTAGCTGGCTCTTTTGGTTCTTCTATTACTAACTTGGATTTCATCCAGGGGTGTACAAGACAAAAATATGCGTACTCTCCAAGATCTAACTCATTGGTATCAAGACGATAGTTCTCTCCTTCATTAATTAGACCAGAGTCAAATGTTTCCCCAACGTCTTTCTCACTAGTTACTGTATGTGCAAGAGTGTCTTCATTTGTCCATTCTACTACATAGCCATGTGGAACATATGCCACATCTGGTTTATAATCAGGATTTCCTTGTACTCCTGAATTTTTCAAAATCGAAATTGGATATATTGGACCTGTTGGCTCTGTTTCAACCTCTTCTTCTGCAATTTCATCTGCAAGTATGTAAGTGTCAGGACTTACAAATCCAAATGCAACAAATGTGACAATACCTGTAACGGAAGCTAATGTGATAATAGCTCCTATTGGTTTTAGTCTCTTTGGCATTTTTGCTGCCACATATGCAATAACTATTGCAGGCATTGCAATGGCCAATAATATTCCGGCAAAGACATTAGTGGATTCAATTGTATTCATAGTAAATGCAAACATTCCAAATCCCAAGGCTATGGAAATTACAACCAAAGTAGTTGCTTTTGCTCTATTACTGGTAGAAACTCCTCCATCTAGAATTCCAGCAGCTAGGAAAATCAGTCCAACAAACATAGTTAGTCCTGTCAAAGCATGCATTCCATCGATGAAAGTATGTGCAATGCCTGAATAGGAAATAGTTACGCCAGCCAAACCTATGGCTGTTAATCCCATGCCTGGCATCATGAGGTCCCAGTTACTCATTCATGCTAGCTGGTCGCGGTGATATACTTATTCCTTTTGAAATTCCATGGATCATCAAAGTCGAATAAATTAAATGGCTACTTGCTAGGAAAGAAGGAGATTGGGTTTTAAGGAAATAGTGGAGGTATCCAAACCACGAATTATTGTATTGTTAGTAATAACTGCAGTTACCTCCATGTATGCAGCAAGCAAACTGATAGGGCCTGAGTTAGATAATTTTGGGTTAATTCATATCATAGTGGCGGGAGCATTAGCATCTGCGGGTTCTAGCGCTCTGAATCACTATTATGATAGAGACATTGATCCTAAAATGAAACGAACTAGTCAACGTCCTATTCCTTCTGGAAGAATCTCTGCATCCAAAGTTCTGATTTATGGATTGGTTGTAAGTTGCGTTTCAGTAATCTACGGTTTCTTTATGCTAAATGCTGTTTCAGCATTTTTTATTGCATTGGGAATTTTCTCATACGTGATAATCTATACTGCATGGTTAAAACGGCTAAATTCATCTAACATAGTAATAGGTGGAATTGCAGGAAGCGCAGCAGCTTGGGCTGGATGGTCAGCAGCTACTGGTTCTATGGATTTGTTAGGCTTTTTGATTGGATTCTTGGTCTTTGTTTGGACTCCTTCCCACTTTTGGTGTCTTGCAATGAAAATTAAAGATGAATATGCCCAGGCAGAAGTTCCTATGCTTCCAGTAATCATCGGTATGCAAAAAACATCAAAATACATTTTAGCTAACACGATTATTTTGCTCCCATATTCTATCATGATTACTGCTTTTGGAATGGGTCTTGTTTATACAGTAATTGCGGCAGCTTCTGGTGGTCTTATGTTGGCATATCATTACAAACTTACAAAAAATCCCACTTCTGAATTTGCATGGAAAGCATACAAGGTAACTGCTCCATATCTTACAATAATTTTTGTTGCAGTTGCATTAGATGCAGCATTTCATTATCCACTATTTTAGAAATTAATTATTTTTCAAAACCTGGAAAACTAGCTTCATAGTCTTTTTCCATAACTTCTTTGTTTTGTTCTTCTACTTCGTCTATCTCTTCTTTGACTGTAATGACTTCAATTCTTCTTGTGTCTTTTGTAATCCATGCGACATTGATTAGGCCCATTATCTCCAAATCAAGAAGAAGTTTGTTGAATTTGTTCTCAGTCATTTCATACCCATCTTTTGTTAAGGCTTTGAATAATTCTGAATCAGTAAGTGATCCTGCTTCCTTTATTTTGTCAAATACTGTATTTCTAATTGGAATTGCCATGATTAACCGTAAAATGATTTATCTCTTGATTTAGGCACAACGTTAGATATACTTTCTCTTACAGTGTTGTACCACTGGTCTACTTCCTTAGTTATTGAAGGTCTTACTTGCTTCAAGCTATTTGCAAAGTCTTTACTGGTAATTTTTCCTGATTCGTTTCTCATTGCATGTATTGCTGCTTCTCTGCATAATGCAGCTAAATCTGCACCAGAGTAATTTTGAGTTGCGACTGCAATTTCTTGTAATTTTACATCCTTGTCTAGTGGCATTTTCTCAGTCAAAATTTTGATAATCTCTAATCTGCCTTTCTCATCTGGAGGGGGAACATAAAGTACTAAATCCAATCTTCCAGTTCTAAGAAGAGAATTATCCAAAACATCTGGTCTGTTAGTTATGCCGACAACCACAACACGTGATGATATCCCTTCCTCGATCTCAGTAAGCAATTGACTGAGAACTGTTTCACTAACTCCGCCTTCTCCTGATTTAGAACGAACAAGAGAATCTAATTCATCAAATATCACTACACAAGGAGATGACGCTTTTGCCTTACGAAATATTTCTCTAATTCCCTTTTCAGATTCACCTACCCATTTTGATAAAAGCTCTGGTCCTTTTACTAAGATCATGTTTGCACCACTCTCAGTTGCAAGTGCTCTTGCAATCATTGTCTTACCACAACCAGGAGGCCCATAAATCAAAGCACCTTTGGGAGGTTTAATTCCCATTTTTGTAAATTTAGCTGGGTCCTTCATTGCCGAAATTAAATTATCTGTTAAAGCTTCTTTGACATCCTCTAATCCACCTACATCTTGCCACCATACTTTTGATCTCTCTACATAGAATTCTCTCATTGCAGTGGGTACAACTTCGTGCATTGCATCATAGAAATCAATTAGTTTGATTTGCATGGACTGAAGTACTTCGGAGGG
>JASFUC010000039.1:0-9633 GCA_050050475.1 Nitrosopumilaceae archaeon | reverse complement strand
GCAGAAAAAGCAGGACTTCATGGTTCTGAAAAAGTTGTCGAGGAAGACGGAGTAGAATATACCATTGGAGGAGACATTATTCTTTCAGTAGATGGGAAAGAAGTTAGGAAAATTTCTGACATTTTAATTCATCTGCAAAGAGCAAAGGCAGTAGGAGATGATCTGATGTTAGAAATTCTAAGAGACGGAAGAACTAGCAACTTTACTTTAGTTTTAGGCGAAAGACCTATCGGTGAATAATCCGGTACAAGAATAAATACTTGAAAGATTGCATTTTTCTATTGAATGATCTTGTGTTAGACTCGGAGAGTTTAAACAATGTTTTAGAAAGCAAGAGGATTTCATACCAAGAGACATTAAAGATTTATCAAAATGCAGAATCAAACCCATCTGAATTATTTTTGGCAGCACAAAAACTTCGAACTAAATTCAAAGGAAATACAGTAACCTTTTCGAAAAAAGCTTTTTTCAACATAATTAACATGTGCAGGGACACATGTACTTATTGTACTTACAAAGCAGAACCTGGAGAAGAAAAGATGTCAATGATGTCAAAAGAGAAGATCAAAGAGATGTTGATACTGGCAAAAAAATATCGATGTGTCGAGGCTTTATTTGTAACAGGTGAACGGCCTGAACAAAAATATCAAGAAGCAAGAGAATGGCTTAAAGAAAATGGTTTTAAATCAACTGCAGAATACCTTACTTTTGCCTCCGAACTAGCACTTGAAGAAGGACTATTTCCCCATACTAATGCAGGAAATTTAACATATGAAGAAATGCGAGACTTGCAAAAAACAAACGTCTCCTTGGGATTAATGTTAGAAAATGTTAGTGAACGGCTAAATGAGAAGGGAATGCCACACCATTTGGCTGCAAGTAAAAGACCGGAAACAAGATTACAGGTTTTAGAAAATGCCGGTAAACTAAAAATTCCAATGACAACTGGAATACTGGTAGGAATTGGCGAAACGCCAGAAGAAATTATCGAATCCATTTTTGCAATAAAAAATTTACATAAAAAATACGGAAACATACAAGAAGTGATTTTACAGAATTTCCAACCAAAACCAGATACAATAATGAAAAATTTTCCATCGGCTGCAGAAAATTATTTCAAAGTTATCGTGGCAATATCACGAATAATTATGCCAGAAATGAATATACAGATTCCACCTAATTTGTCACCAAAGTCCTATCAGAGTTTTCTCTCTGTTGGAATTAATGATTGGGGAGGAATCTCACCAATTACACCTGATTATGTAAATCCAGAATTTTCTTGGCCAGAAATTCAAAAAATAGATGAAAACTCAAAACGAGCGGGATTTGATTTAAAATGCAGATTTCCAATTTATTCCGAATTTTTTTCATTTATTAGTAAAGAGTTAAGAGATAAGATGAAATCTATTGAAGATAAGGAAGGATTGGTAAAAGAGGAGTATTGGAGATGAATATAAACTTGGATTCTTTATTTAGAACTGCAGACCCGGTCATTTCAAATATTTTAAACAAAGCATTATCAGAAAAAGAAATTTCTGCAAAAGAAGGACTAGAATTGTATAATTCGGAAGGAGTAAGCTTTCACCTAGTAGGGTTGGTTGCAGATGAGCTTCGACGACGAAGAGTTGGTAATATTGTAACTTATGTTGTAAATAGAAACATCAACTTTACTAATGTCTGCATTAAGCAATGTGGGTTTTGCGCATTTAGCAGAGATTTCAGAGAGGAGGAAGGATACTTTTTACCTACCGAAGAAATAGTTCGTAGAGCGAAAGAAGCTTATCTACTAGGAGCAACTGAAGTATGTATTCAAGCAGGGCTTCCACCAGATATGGATGGTAATTTGTATGAAAATATATGCCGTGCAATAAAAAATGAATTACCAAACATCCACATTCATGGATTCTCTCCTGAAGAGGTACTTTACGGAGCAAGTAGGTCGAATGCATCAATTGACGAATATCTGATGCGGCTAAAGGAATCTGGAGTAGATACCTTGCCTGGAACGGCAGCTGAGATTTTAGATCAAGGTCTGAGAGATAAAATATCTCCCGGAAGGATTAGTGTAAAAGATTGGATTAATGTAATCAAATCTGCTCATAAAATTGGAATAAACACAACCTCAACCATGATGTTTGGACACATAGAAACTCCAGAGGACAGGGTGAATCACATCGAAAAGATAAGAGAAATTCAGAAGGAAACGGGAGGATTTACAGAGTTTGTCCCTCTTGATTTTATACACAGCGAAGCTCCAATGTATAAACATCAACTTCATGATGGAATCAAACAAGGAGGAAGTGGAAAAGATGTTTTGCTAACTCATGCAGTTTCTCGAATTATGCTCAATAACTTTATTGATAACATACAGATGTCATGGGTAAAGGAAGGACAGAAAATGTCACAATTGTTACTAATGTGGGGAGCAAATGATTTTGGTGGGACGTTGATCAATGAAAGCATTTCAACATCAGCTGGATCCGAACATGGTCAACTTTTACGACCAAGAGAAATCAAAAGAATGGTAAGAGAGATTGGTAGAATTCCAGCTGAGAGAAATACAAAATACAAGATTCTAAAAAGATTTGAGAATACAGATGAAAACGAAGAAGAACTTGATAAAATTAAAGATGTTTCACAGTTTGGCTCCTATGTGGAATTAATTAAGATAGACAAATACAAGTACAAAAATCCAAGGGAAGAGTAATTGTCTGCCTTAGAGAGGGCATTAGATTATTCAAAAAAGATTGGAATTGATGAATGCGAGATCATTCACATTAAAAAAAATACCACAACAGTTAGAACTACAGATTCTGAAATTTTTGAGATAAAACAAAACAATGATGAAAACTACGGAATAAGAATTATTCATGACAAAAAAATATCTGCAATTCAGACAAGCAGTGAAGATAGTTTGTTAAAAGCAATTAGTGATTCTTTGCCCATTGTATCTCATCTAAAACCCAGAAATTTTTGGAAATCCCTTCCATACGAAATAAAATCCAATTTAAAACTAGATGGAGTGTATGATAGAAAATTGGATCAAATATCCGGATCTGATGCTTCTGATATCGCGCAAGAGATGATAAACAATACACTAGGAAGTAAAATTAATACGATTTCAGGATCACTCAACATTGTTTCAGAGGAATTTGAAATCGCAAACTCCAATGGATTTGCAGAATGCGATAATGGAACATACATCGCAGGAGTCATAAATGCAGATTCTCATTTTGGAAATTCGGAGGTTTCAGGAATTGGGCAAGCATGTTGTAGAACATTAGATAAATTTAATCCAGGACAAATAGGAAATGAAGCAAAAATCATGTGTTCCGAATCCATTAATCCAAAAAAATGTGAATCTGGAGAATATGCAATTATTTTTGAACCATATTCCGTAGGAGAACTTTTGTCTTTTGTTGTAGCAGCAAACTTTGATTTGAAAACACTCTCAGAAAAAAAGAGTTGTTTTTCCAATAATTTTAACAAAAAAATTGCATCTGATGGTTTCTGCTTGATAGATAATCCACATATTCCTCAAGGAATTGGAACAAAACCTTTTGACGACGAAGGAGTAAAAACACAAGTAAGCAATTTAATTGATAATGGAGTATTTTCAAAAACTTACAGTAATCTTTTTGATAGTTTCAAAGAACACACAGAATCAACAGGTAATGCTTCCAGACCAGGATCTCCGATGGGAAGAAGTGCGGAAGCCATACCGACATCCGGACCACATAACATGCAAATAAAATCAGGAGACATATCACAAGAGGAAATTGTCAAAGAGACTAAACGGGGATTATTAGTAGGAAGGTTATGGTACACATATGCAGTAAATCCAACCAGAGGAGATTTTTCTTGTACGGCAAGAAGCGGGATAAGAATAATTGAAAACGGAGAAATCAAAAACCCAGGTAAACCCGTAAGAATAATTCACAATCTCCCTGCTTTATTACAAAACATTTCAGCTGTTGGCAATAATGAAAGAAATGTTTTACAGTGGGCAGCCAATCCCTCCATTGTGCCCTCTCTTAGAGCCGAAAAAATTCATGTAAGTCCAATATGAGCTATTTTAGGCACAAATTTATCAAATAAAGAAAGTTGCAACTAAATACACAACATAAAATATGGTCAAAATAATCCCCATAACCTTTGTAATGACTCCAAATTTTATGGCGGCTAAAAGAGAGAGACTAAAGGCAATCATTATTGCATAATCAATGAAAACATCTGATGAAATCAAGACGCTTCCAAGAGCTGCCCCAACTCCCATTATCATCAAAATGTTGTAGATGTTGGACCCAATGATATTTCCCACGCCAATATCAGTGTGACCTTTGCGGATTGCAATAACAGATGTAATCAATTCAGGTAGTGAAGTTCCTATTGCAATTACTGTAAGTCCTATTATTTTTTCAGATAAACCAAATTCTTTTGCCAATACCACTGCATTTTCAACAGTAAGATAAGCACCAGATCCCAGCAACACCATCCCAATTACAATTAACACTGCAGCTTTGAGGTATACACCATTATTTGACCCATCGATTTCTTCGGGATTTTCATCTCTTTGCTTTTTTGCATCTTTGTAAGTAAAAATACTAAACACAATTAACAAAACAAGTAAGATTACCCCATCATATTGGGATAATTCACCATCAACAGATAATGCAACAAGTAAAAGAGAAACTCCCAACATTATTGGAATTTCTTTTCTTATTGTGGATTTACTTACAGCTAGTGGAACTATTATGGCTGCAACACCAATCACCATTCCTACGTTGGCAATATTACTCCCAACAATATTTCCTAAGATTATTCCACTATGTTCGCCAGCTGCTGCAACACTTGCAGCCAATTCAGGTGTGGAAGTACCATATGCCACTACAGTCATCCCAATAACTAAATTGCTAATACGTAGTTTTTTGGCAATTACTACACCACCACTCACAAGCCAGTTTCCACCAAAACACAACATTGCTAGACCTACAGCAGTAAGTATGGCATTGATAGTGACATCCATACTAAAAGTTCCAAAATTAGGTTGTTTAAAGGAGATGATTTACTCATAATTCACAATCCTAACAACTGTGCTAAACCTGAAATCGTCTCTAAAGTATGCCTATTTTAGTCAAAATTTAGGATAAATCAAAAAACAGGATCAAAATCTAAAATTTCATCTTCAGGTCATAAGTTAAGATCTAATTTTAAATCCTAGAAAGATTTCTGAATTTTTGGAGGGAAAGTTATGGCAGATGATGAAGAAAAACCAGTTCCACTTAAAGTGGAAGTTTTAGACAAAATAGCAGCTCTGGTTACTGCTGCATTTGGTTTGGTAGCAGCTCTGGCTTGGAACGAAGCAATAAAAACAATATTCAAAGAAGTTTTTGGAACGGCAGATGCAGTAGGTCCAATGTTAATTTATGCAATATCAGTCACAATCATTGCAGTGATTTTGACAATCATTGTTGCAAGAGCAGCATCTAAAGCAAAAAGTAATGTATAAACCAAATTGTTTTTTTTTAATTTTTTTATACACAAAAAATAAACAATGTTAAAAATATTAAAATTGATTTTAGAACCTAATCAAATTTTACGTACATTCCAAGTATCATCTACCCATGCACCAACTACTTCCACATTTAAATTCCAAGAATTAATTATATCCACGCATTTTTTTATGTGAGATATATGTTCATTTTCAGAAACTGGATTACCTGCACAATCATGATGACCTGAAACAACTATCAATCTAGATTTGTGAGCATTGATAGAAATATCCACCTTAGATTTAATAGAATCCAAGTCCATGTTTTCTGCTACTTTTTTATCCACTCCAGGTTCTGTAATAGTATCAACAAAATTAACAGAAAAGTTTTCTTTGATCCAATTTGTCAATGGAGTTTGTATTCTTCCATCCATACATGTAATCGAGGTTCCAAATTTCCCTTCGGCCACAACATGATTGCAATTTAGTAGTGTATTAATTTGTCTGAGTTTTATTTTGTCAAAAAGCAACTAAAAATTTATGATTGCAAAAAAAATCAACTGCAAAGCAACTAATTCAAAGCATCATAAAACTTTGTGTTTTAACTCGATCTCAAGGTAGTCAAGTGTAAAAAAATAACCTAGATAGACAAAAAAGACGCTAGGTTAACATTAATAAAGTAATGTACCGTACCATACGGTATGATGAGAGCAAGACTAACCTACGTACCTTTAGAGGTAGCAGATCAATTTGAGGATTTTATTATCAAAAGAGACGAGCAAATACTAGACGCAGTAAAAGCAAGAACAAAAGACTACAGTACATTATCGCTTCTGAAACTATTGTATCAGCTTAGAGGAAATCCAATGACTTTTTCAGAACTGTATTCAAAATCAAAAATCAGGATGAAAAAATCATTTTTGAACTATTTGCATCTGTGTGTGGATTATAATTTTGTTCAAAAAGAATCTGTTGGATCAAATGTCATCTACTCAATAACCGACAAGGGAAGAGTAATGTTAAATCTGTTTATTCACAAAAGTAATTAGACAGAAAGATTCGACGAAAAGAGTGCAAAAAGGATTTCCCGATGCAGAAGTTTTCGAGATAGGTAAAACAAAATTAAACAGTCCAATAATATTTGCAGGTTTTGTCGGAGCTGGTCTCGTAGGACCACTGTCAATTAATCACATAATAGAGCAATTAGAAATGAAAGAGATTGGAGTAATGAGATCAAAATATCTTCCACCGTCAACTGTCTTTATTAGAGGAAGACTTAGACATCCCTTTAGATTTTATTCAAACAAAAAAGGTACGGTTTGTGCAATAATTTGTGAAATAACATTAAGAATGGAAGGACTATACACTATTGTTTCTTCAATTTTAGATTGGGCTGCAGAGAAAGGCTCCAAAGAAATTGTGATTTTAGATGGGGTTGCAAGTGATGTACATGACGATAAAGCGTACTGCGCAGCTGAAGAAGACCTAGTAAGAACAATGGCAGATGCAGACATTAGTCTAATTCCTCAAGGATTCATCACAGGAATACCTGGTGGAATTTTAAACGAATGCCTAGTAAGAGAAATTCAAGGCCTTACCCTCCTAGCAAAGGCAAACAAAGTAGATCCAGATCCTGCTGCAGCATCCACCTTAATCGAGGCCATAAATCGATTTTATAAAATGGACATAGATGTAGGAGACCTTTTGAAAGAAAGAGACAGATTACATGAGGATTTTACCGAGCTATCTCAAAAATATGTAGAACATAGAGAAGAGCTTTCTGGCATGTACATGTGATCCCTTCTTAGGCAAATTCTTTTATTCGCAGCAAATGGGCACAAAACTATGGTACTGACATACAAAAAAGCAGGGGTAGATATTTCAAATATTAAAAAAAGCCAAGTTGCCATTGGGAAATTAATAGCATCAACCCACAACATCCAAAAGAAAGCAAAGATAACACATGGGTTTGGACATTACGCAGGAATTGTAGAGATTCCTGGAGGAAGACTTTTGGCAACTCACACAGATGGCGTTGGAACCAAAGTAGTAATTGCAAATTTGATGAAAAAATACAACACTATTGGAATAGATTGTGTTGCAATGAATGTTAATGATATCATATGTATTGGTGCAACGCCAATATCTTTTGTAGATTATATAGCAGCAAACAAAAATGAACAGCAAATTTTCAAAAAAATTGTTGAAGGATTGGTAGTTGGAGCAAAAAAATCTTCAATGCCAATAGTTGGTGGAGAAACTGCTATAATGCCAGATGTGATTGAAGGTAAAGGATTTGCTTTTGATCTTGCAGGAATGGTTGTCGGTTTGGTATCAAAAAAAGAAATTGTTCTTGGAAATAAAATAAAAACAGGAGATGTGATTATTGGAGCAAGCAGCAGCGGGATCCACTCCAATGGATATTCACTTGCAAGAAAAGCCCTTTTAGGAAAATATTCTGTAAGAGACAAAGTCAAAGGAGTTGGAGTATTAGGAGAAGCATTGTTGAAACCAACGGAGATCTATGTTAAACCAGTACTTGAGATTGTTCAAAAATGCAAAGTTACAGGATTTGCCCACATCACTGGAGGTTCATTTACCAAACTTCTTAGGCTCAAAAATATAGGATATGAAATAGATTCTCTTCCCAAATTACCCCCAATCATGGGTCTGATTCAGGAGCAAGGTGTAAAATCTGAAGAAATGTACAAGACATTCAATATGGGAGTAGGATTTTGTGTGATTGCCCACCAAGACCAAGCAAATAAAATAAAATCAATCTTCAAAAAACACAGAATTTCAAGTCAGGAAATTGGAAGAATTACTTCAAAGAAAGGAGTTAGTGTAAATTCAACCAAAATAGCATAATTAGGCAATTTCCAAATTAATTTTAACCAATAGTTCCCTTATATGGAAGCATTTATTGGAATGTAAAGTAATGGCAGAAGCACATTTTATTGAAACAATAATTGGAGTAGGGATTCTTCTGTTTGCTGCCAAACTTATGGCAGAGCTATTTTTGAGATTAAAGTTACCAATTGTCTTAGGAGAATTATTAGCAGGGATTATTGTTGGACCATTTGCTTTAGGTGCGTTTTTTGTAGTTGATGGTAGACAGCTATTACAAATTAATGACGAAATAAGAATTCTAGGAGAGATCGGAGCCATCGTAATTTTGTTCATGGCAGGACTTGAGATGACTCCAAAAGAATTTTTGAGAGGAGGTAAGGCATCCTTTACAGTTGGAACACTAGGTGTAATAGTGCCGTTTTTTGCCGGATTGGCTGTTTTTCAAATATTTGGTTTTGATGCATTACAGTCGATGCTAATTGCAACTGCACTTACTGCAACAAGTATTGCAATATCGATTCAAGTTCTAAGTGAATTTGGTAAGATTAAGTCGCCTGAAGCTCGTCTAATCATCGGTGCTGCAGTTGTAGACGACATCTTAGCTATTGCAGTTTTGTCAGTTGTATCGTCCATTGCAATAGGAGAAGGTGGAGTAGACTCGATAGAAATCACAGATGTAATGATAACAATCCTTCAAGTTTTGGGATTCTTTGCAGTAATGCTAATCGTGGCAGTCATCATAATTCCAAAAGTAGTATCCCCACGTCTGTGGAAGGCCAAAGGAAGTGTTGAAGGTATAGCCACGGCGTCGTTTTTTGGCGCGGCGGCCCTAGCAGGCTCTATTGGGCTATCACCAATAGTGGGAGCATTTGCTGTAGGAATGGCATTATCTACAAGCAAAGTATTTGAGAAAATTGAGACATACATTGGAAAAATAGGGCTGATTTTTGCACCGTTGTTTTTTGCAATTATTGGGGCACAGGTAGACCTACGTGCAGTAAATTTAGAGATTCTTAGTTTAAGTGGAGTAATTATTGCAATTGCCATAGTCACAAAATTATTTGGTTGTGGAGTTCCAGCAATGATGTTTTTGAAAAGCAAATCCCAAGGGATGAAAGTAGGAATCGGCATGATTTCCAGAGGAGAGGTAGGATTGATTGTTGCCGGTGTGGGAGTATCTTCAAACATTCTAACTTCAAATGTATATTCCACCATAGTGATTATGGTGGCAGTAACAACAATAATCACACCAATTTGGTTGAAGATGGAATACAGGAAAGAACAAAGAAAGG
>JASFUC010000038.1:0-9731 GCA_050050475.1 Nitrosopumilaceae archaeon | reverse complement strand
AAAAGTTAAGGAAAAGCAAGATTTTTCATGATGCAAAAAAGATTGGCGGGTCTTATCCAATTGGAAGTGAGGTGTTAACGCAAGATATCATGCAAGAGATCCTAAGCTCAGGACGAGAATTGTTTTTACCCAAAGTGATAGGAGAGAAAATGGAGTTTCGAAAGATCACAGATTTTTCATGCCTGGAAATGGGAAAATTTGACATTATGGAGCCTAAAGACGATTGCCCTGTTGACAATAACCTTGATCTAATACTAGTTCCAACTGTTGGAATTTCTCAAGACGGTATAAGACTAGGATACGGTCAAGGGTTTTTTGATAAATTCTTGTCAGAGCATCCAACCCAAACAATTTCATTGATTTATGAAAAACAAATAATCAAGAGAATTCCCCGCTCAGATCATGACATTACAATGGATTGGATTCTAACTGAAGATAGATTCTCAAAGATAGGCTAGAGCTTTTTTTCCAATATCTTTTCTGCAGTATTTGTGAGGCCAAGAAATTTTTTCTGATGCAGCATAGGCATTTTTAATTGCATCTTGCAAAGTATCACCAAGTGCGGTAACGCCTAAAACCCGTCCTCCATTGGTAAGAATTTTTCCATCGTGAATTTTGGTTCCTGCATGGAACACATGAACGTTTTTTGAAACTAATTCAAGTCCAGTAATTTCTTCTCCTTTTGGATAGGATTCAGGATAGCCTTCAGATGCCAATACAACACAGACTGCACTTTGATTTTTCCAGGAAGGTGGAGGTAATTCAGACAACCTGCCTTCTGAAGATGCTAAAAGATATTCATACAGGTCAAAATCCATCCGCATTGTAATTGGTTGACACTCTGGGTCACCCATTCGAACGTTGTATTCTAGAACGTATGGATTCCCATCTTTAATCATGATTCCAGCATACAAAAATCCTCGGAAAACAATTCCTTCATTTTTCATTGACTGGATTGTTTTGTCAATAATTGTTTCTTGGATTTTTTTTGCCATTGAATCATCAATGACTGGTGTGGGAGAGTATGCCCCCATACCACCAGTATTAGGACCTTTATCGTCATCATAGATTCTTTTGTGATCCTGACTCGTAGCCATTGGAATTGCAATGTTTCCATCAGATAAGGCAATGTAAGAGGCCTCGATTCCATCAATTCTCTCCTCAATAATTATACGGCTTCCAGCATCACCAAAGGTTTTCTTGACCAAAATTGTGTTTATGGCAAAAAGTGCCTCAGATTTGCTGCTGCAAACAATTACACCCTTTCCGGCAGCAAGTCCGTCTGCTTTTACCACCACATTGCATTCAATGGAATTTACATATGCCTCTGCTTTTTTGGGATCATCAAAAATTTCAAATCTAGCCGTAGGAATGTTATTTCTTTTCATGAATTCTTTTGCCCAAATTTTGCTTGATTCTAGCTGAGCAGCTTTTTGAGTTGGGCCAAATATTTTGAGATTCATTTGAGTAAATATGTCTACAATTCCTTGTGCGAGAGGAGCCTCCGGGCCAACTACTGTAAAACAATTATTTTCTTTTGCAAACTTTGCCAGCTCCTCTATTTGCTCCACAGCAATTGGAATGTTGTCTGAGGTTCCACCATTTCCAGGAACGTTGAAAACTTTATCAACTTTGGAGCTTTGGGAAAGCCTCCAAGACAATGCATGCTCACGCCCGCCAGAACCAACCACTAAAACATTTACCAATAAATTTTTGGTGATTCTATACTATATAATCGAAGTTTTCCAGTGAACGTTTATTTTGAATTTAAATAAATTTAAGATATCAATTTTGAACATTCAATTACTCTGACTTATAACTCTCATAGTTATTTTCTAAAAGAGATTACATCGTTAATATCAGATGAATCCTTAATTGCAACTTTAATTTGGGAAGGAGTGTATCCTGGTCCTGAAAATCTGCCATCATAAGTACCGTCTCCTTTGTTTCTCATATCACCTAGAGGATCCCAATTTACACCATCATAGGTAAAGACCGACAATGTTTCCGTAGAATCAGTACACGTAGCTCTTACTGTCAATACATCTCTTTTTGCATTATAGTGAGCAAAGGTAATGTCTACACTAACTGTATCATCATCAATAATTGTTCCCACACCTCTAGAATCTACGATACTGCAGGTACTACAATTTGACAAGTCTACAAAGAATGATTCATTAGATTCAGGGTCTGTGTCGCCATTTACAACCACAGTAATTTCCTGAGACGTAACGCCACTACCAAAATGTACAATATCTCCTGTTTGAACATAGTCACCATTTACAAGAGTGGCAGAGTCATCTGAGGTTGCAAAGTCTACATCAAATGAAGTACTAGTATCACCACTTCTTGTTATTGTAAATACAAAGTTTGTAGTGCCAGAATCACCCTCATTCATCGAAATATCATCAATGGAAATTGATGCTTGTGGAGCGATGGGAGAACCAAGAGAGGAAATAGATCTTAAAACATCAATTCTACCATAACCATAGTTAGTATTTGGGGTGTTTGTAATAAACGAGCAATTTGGAGAGGTGTTAGAAGTACATGCATTTGAAAACAGTGCATCTTTTACTTGTTGAGAGGTCAAAGTCGGATGATCTTCTAATAAAAGTGCAATTGATCCAGTTACTACTGGAGTTGCCATTGAAGTGCCACTCCAACTTGCATATTTATCATCAGGAAGAGAGCTATAGATCGAAACTCCAGGGGCAGAAATTCCATGGTCTTTAACAGCTCCCCCTACAGATGAAAAGTATGCAATCTTGTCATTATCATCAACGGCAGCTACTGCTATAGTTTTGCTTATGCATGCTGGAAGTCCAACCCCATCAGCACCTGAGTTCCCTGCAGCGACAACAACACTCACATTATTTGCATTTGCATTGGCTACAGCTGAAGTCATTGATGGATACCAAGAGTCACAATTTGAAGAAGATTGATTAGAATAAGGACTAGTACCCAAACTCATACTGATTATTTGAGCATCGTTATTTATTGCCCAGTCCATTCCGGCAATTATTCCTGAGAGAGAGCCACTTCCTCTTTTATCTAATACTTTGTCAATCAAATAGGATACATCATAGGCAACTCCTTTTGCAGATGAAACTACTCCTTGAGCACCTATTATTCCAGCTACGTGTGTTCCATGTCCATGAAGATCCTCACAAGTAGGTTCTTTATTTCCCATCTCAGAATTACATTTTAAAATCCTCCCAGCGCCAAACTCTTGGTGATCAGTATCAATACCAGTATCCAAAATTGCTACCTTGACTCCGTTTCCGGTTGAAGGGTAGGAGGATGGAGGCCAAATTTGATCGGCTCTTATTGTTTGGTCAGCATTTAATTCAATGGCATGAAATTCAATGTCGGGATCTACTGACAATACATTTGGATTTTTTTGAAGATTCTCAATTGCCTGCGTTGGAAGGTTTGCAGCCAATCCATTAATTATTTTGTAGGTCTTGGTTATTTCGCCACCATATGATTTTATTAAATTAATTTCATTGTTTGAAACGTTGTCACTAAAGAGAATCACCACAGGTTCTTTAGAATCAATTGGTTTTTCTCCAAATGCAAGAAAATTACCGGTTGTGATGCTAGCTAAGATTAGAATAGACATTAAGGAAATAGAAAACAAACTAAATTTTTTATTCATTCAAGCTCATTCTTTCAATTTTCAGATTTAACCTTTACTACTTGTAATATCTTTCGTAGTACAAAAAATTCTAGACAAAATTATCCCAAATTAGAAAAATTCCACTAAAATAATTTTCAAAAACAGCTAACCTGCAAACAAGAATGTGAATCGGAAGTCACAGTATTCTGAAAATTTTTCAATTGGCTTAAAGAATCCCTAAATTTTATGGCGAAAAATTGATTTATCTGCAGCTTGGTTTATTTGAATTTGGAGGACAGCTAGTTCCGGTGCCTCCATCACCACTGCCATTTGATCCTTTAGAGATGCTTCCTTTCAAAATTGTAACTGTAGGATCTCCATCTGGAAAGTCTCCATCTGGATCATGATGCGCATTTGATGCAGCATAATCTGTTGCAGAAATTCCAACAACACTAAAGATTAACTCGTCAAGCTTTGTTGTTTGGTTTACCTGACATGTTCCAGTATCATCAGTTGTGCAATTTACAGGGGAAAGAGTGTTTCCAGTAAACGTTCCTTGGACCAAAACTCCTGAAACGGGTAAATGATCATCGTCGTGTATAGTTATAGTTAATTTAACATTCCAATTTTTTTTGTCAGTAGCAACCCAATTCAAATCACCTACATGAATGGTTGGTGTTCCTCCTGATGAACTGTCTTGTACAATAACCTGCCTAGTTGCTTGAGCAACATTTCCTGCAGCATCAGATACATCATAGGTTACCCCATAAGTCCCCACTACATTTGTGTTAACAGAAGAAGAATCAATTACAATACTTCCAGTTAAATCTCCATCCAATGAATCGTAGGCTGTGGCATACCATTCGGAATAAGGATTAGATATTTCAATTACTTGAGGATCATCTCCAATTAGAGTTATTTGGGGAGGAGTAGTATCCTGAACTACAACTTGTCTTGTTTTATGAGCAGAATTTCCATCTGAATCTGTTACATCATATGTCACATCATATGTTGCAGGTTCAGCGGTGTCAACAGAAGAAGAATCAATTTGAATCGAAGAAGTAAGATTTCCATCTTCTGTGTCGAAAGCAGTTGCATAAAGTTCAACATAATTATTTGGAGCTTCAATAATTTGCGGATTAGCACCATTTAGGGTAATTACAGGTACATTGTCACTAGATTCACATGGAAAGGAAAGATTTACGGGGCTTGCAAGAGCAACATCAGCTCTTACCAAACCGTTTCCAAAGTAGGGATCCCAACCTGCTGCTCCCAAATCATCTGCTGTTTGTTCCAAGTGTGCTTTAATGTCTTCATCTGTTGCACAAGGATTTGCAGATTTTACTAAACCAGCAACTGCAGAAACTAAGGGGGCTGCAAAGGATGTCCCGGCCACACAGTAATAACCAAAGTTTTCTT
The DNA here is from genome assembly GCA_050050475.1 of Nitrosopumilaceae archaeon. Taxonomy (GTDB): domain Archaea; phylum Thermoproteota; class Nitrososphaeria; order Nitrososphaerales; family Nitrosopumilaceae; genus Nitrosomaritimum. The sequence goes on along the minus strand of JASFUC010000038.1, from coordinate 4,693 downwards.
GAGAATCCAAACTAGTTGTAAGGATGTAAGAAATTGGAGGGTTTTGACTATCACAAGAACCTTCATCGCCTCCAGGGGCTGAAAGATCTAGAGTAGAGCCGTATTGACTGTAACTAGTTATGGTATCATAAATTGTAGTTGCACCTGTAGAGATTACTTTGCTAAATCCAGCTGGATAAGAAACAACAGAATTTCCGTCGTTTCCAGATGCAGCTACTACTACAGATTCGGATGGATAAGCCGAAGCATAGATAACTGCATTTTCTAATGTAGAAGTTTGCCAGTATGGAGAGCCAAGACTTAGATTAATTACGTCGGCTCCCATATCAGCTGCATAAATAATTCCTTGTGCAACCTGAGAATATGTCCCGCTACCACAGGCATTCAGTACTCTAACAGGCAAAATATCAAAATTTCCAACACCTGAAATTCCAATAGTGTTATTGATTGTTCCAGCAATCACTCCAGATACCATTGTACCATGATACTCTGGGGTCAATCCATTAAATCCTGCGCAGACAGATGTGGGTCTTGTATCAAAATCATTGTCAACAAAGTCTCTATCAATGTCTTTTCTAATATTGGAATTTTCCAAATCAGGATGATCCCAATAAACTCCTTCATCAACTACTGCAATTAAAATTCCAGAGCCTTCATTAAAAGAAGGAGACCACACTGTTTCCATTCCAATTCTTTGAGTTCCCCATTGGAAAGAGTAGTAGGGATCATTTGGAATTGACAAGGCTTGAACAATTCCGTCATGTTCGACATATTCCACATTTGGATTTTTTGAAATTGCTTGAATGAAAGTTTCTTCATTGTTTATTGGGACTTTTACCACATGTGCTTTAATTTGAGGAATGGAGGTGATTAATTGACCTCCCAAATTAGAAACTTTGTCATTAAAATTAGGATCGGAATTTTTGAGGCCTACTATTAATTGTCCTGGAACAAATTTTTCTGAATTTGGCGTAAATTGGTTTTGTATGGTAAATGGTGAATCCTGAGCAAAGGCGGAAAAAGAACTGAATGCGATTATCGATAGGGCAAAAATTCCCAAAACAAGTATAGTTAATCCCCTCACGTATTATTAACTGAAAAATTTGATTTAACTTTTGCTCCGTGTAATTTTAAAAAAACACAAAACATTATTACCTAAAATAATTTTTTCAACTCTTTTGGTTCATTTTGATTCAAAAAAATAATTTAGCTTTATAATATCATCTTTCTAGAAAAATTCAGATGGAATTAGACTCTAAATTTAATCCAAAAATAATTGAAAAAAAAGTTAGAGAATATTCCAAAACAATTGATCTAAGAAAATTAATTTTTGATTCAGATAAACCAGAAACAATCCGATTCATTGAAGGTCCGCCTACCATGAACGGAATTCCTCATGCAGGTCATTTAAGAGGAAGAGTCATCAAGGATTTATGGTACCGATTCAATACACTTAATGGAAAAAAAATTCACTTTAATGGAGGCTGGGACACGCAAGGTCTTCCAGTAGAGCTCCAAGTGGAAAAAGAGTTAGGGGTAACAGGAGGAAAAACAGAGGCAATCCAAAAGTTTGGAGTAGAAAAAATTGTCTCCGAATGCAAAAGTGTAGTGAAAAAATACAATACAAAATGGCTTGAAGTAGATGATTTACTTGGAATGTCTTTTAATCATGAAAAGGCATACTGGACTTACAAAGACGAGTTTATTGAACGAGAATGGCAAGTTCTAAAAAAAGCCCATGAAAATAAAATTCTGGAAGAAGACTTTACTGTAATTGCATACTGTCCAAGTTGTCAGACATCTCTTAGCCATGCAGAGGTAAACCAAGGATATGAAGAGGTAAAGGATCCATCACTCTACTACAAAGCAAAACTTGAAGATGAAGATGCTTTTCTGATAGTTTGGACCACCATGCCATTTACTTTGGTAACTGATGCAATGGTTGGATTGCATCCAGAAGAAGAATATGTTTATGTCAAGGTAAATGATGAGACATGGATTGTTGGGAAAACAAGATTAGAAGATTTTATGGCTGAGGTTAAAATCGAAGATTACAAAATTGAAAAATCAAAAAAGGGTGCAGAATTTGAAGGAAAAAAATATCTACATCCTTTGCTTGACAAAATACCCCAATTAGCAGAATGTGCAAAGGAAGATAATTTTCATGTGGCAGTTTCAGAAGAATTTGTGGATGCAACAACTGGAAGTGGCCTGGTTCATCTTTCTCCTGCAAACGGTGAGGAAGACATAAAGATTGCGAACAAGAGAGCAGTCAAAGTTTTCAGTCCAATTGATGATGAAGTAAAGTTTACTGAAGATGCTGGAGAATATCAAGGACTATTTGTTAGAGATGCAGACATAATCATTGTGGAAGATCTCAAAGAGCGTAATGCTCTGGTGAGAATTGGAAAAATCAAGCACAAGTACCCACTTTGTTGGAGGTCACACCATCCAATTGTTTGGCTTGCAAGAAAAGGTTGGTTTTACAAGCTCGACAGGCTAAATAACAAGGCAATCGATGCCGCAGAATCAGTAGAATATTTTTTTGATCAGCCAAAAAACAGATTCTTAGGAATAATCAAAGAAAGACATCCTTGGTGTATATCAAGAGAAAGAATTTGGGGATGTCCACTTCCCGTATGGGATTGTTTAGATTGTGGAGAGAAAAACTGGTTCTTCTCAAGAAAAGAAATTATTAATTCCTCTGAGACTTTGCCTGATGGTCCAAATTTTGAATTACATAGGCCATGGATTGATAATGTCATTGTAAAGTGCAAAAAATGCGACAGCGTCAACACAAAAAGAGAAGAATATGTTTTAGACACATGGCACAACAGTGGTTCTGCACCATACTCGTCTCTTACCGATTCAGAGTATGCAAATGAAATCCCAGCACCCTTTTTCACTGAGGGTATTGACCAAACTAGAGGGTGGGCATATACACTATTAATTGAAAATGTGATTTTAAACAATGATGCAAAACCTCCCTACAAATCATTTTTGTTTCAAGGGCATGTCTTAGATGAGAAAGGAGGTAAGATGAGTAAAAGTACTGGAAACGTAATTGAGGGAGCTGATTTGCTTGAAAAATATCCAGTTGATTTGGTGAGATTTTATTTTATTTGGAAGGCAAGTCCAATTGAACCTCTAAGCTTTAGTACGGTGGAACTAATGTCAAGACCTTATCAAGTAATCAACACACTATACAACCTCCATCTTTACTTTAAACAAAACAGCGAGTATGACAATTATGATTCATCAAATACCATCCAATGGGCAAAAGAAAATCAACTATTATCATCCCCAGACATTTGGTTATTATCAAAATTGCAAAAATTAATCAAAACAATTACAGAAAAAAATGAAACATGTAAGTATCATGAGGCAGCAAAAGCTATTGATGACTACATTATCAACAATTTAAGCCAAATCTACATTCCAATTACTCGTGGAGAATTATGGGATGAAGACGAATCAAAAAAGAACCGTCGATTGGCAATATACGCAGTACTAAAAGAAGTTCTAAAAACACTGGATATTTTGATTCATCCTTTGTGTCCATTTACTAGCGAGTATCTTTATCATACAGTCTTTGATGGAAAGAAATCAATCCTGCTTGATTCATGGCCAAAATACCAAGAAAACTTGGTAAACGAAGAGATTGAAGAATCATTTGACATTCTAAAAGAAGTGGTGTCTGTTTCAGCTGCAGCAAGAATGAAAGGAAAGATAAAAAGAAGATGGCCACTAGATGAAGCAAAAATTTGTGTTTCTATAGGACAAAAGGCAAAACTAGAATCATTGTCTGAACTGCTAACTGCACAACTCAATGTTGAAAGATTCACAATTGTAGAGGTTGAAAACCAATCAGGACTTGAACAATTAACAGAACTGCAACAACTTAATCTTCCTGTAAGACCAATCATAGAATTGGAAAGAAAAAGAATTGGACCCAAAGCAAAACAGCATATGGGAAAACTTGTTGCAAAGTTTGCAGAAACTGATCCACAAATCATTACATCATCTTTGCAAGAATCAAATTCATTTACATTTGATATAGACGGTGAAAAAATAAATTTAGATTCAGAAGATTTTCTAATAGACTTTGATGCTGCAGAAAATTACGCTGTATCAAAAAGAGATCAATACGTTGTATTTATTTCGACTTCAAGAAACAAAGAGATGATGGCAAGAGGCCTAGTAAAGGATGTTGCAAGACGAATTCAAACACTAAGAAAAGAAAGAGGATACAATCCAACTGATGTTCTCAATGTTGCATCAATTCTTGATCTTGATGAAGAGTCACTTGAGATGATAAAAGAAAAGTCAGAAGACCTTGCCTTTTTGGTTCGAGTAAAGACAGTAAACTTTGAGAAAACATGTCAAGAATACAAAGACGATGATATTGATGGGCAGAAAATCAGAATATCAGTAGAATAAAGCGGATCCAAACCATTGCAGTGCAGACAAACTTTTTAAATAAAAAATCAATTGAGAATTTTTCATATATCACTCCAGAGAAGAAATAGCACCAATGTCCCCGCAAGAGCTATTTTCCCGAAACTTCTCTGGAGAGATATTCTAAACTCATAGAATCAAAAACAATTGTAATCTTTTTATGAAACTCTTACATCAGAACCAAGCATGTCAGACTCAAAACACCATGTTGTAGGAGTAGAGTTTCTAAAACAAA
>JASFUC010000037.1:0-9838 GCA_050050475.1 Nitrosopumilaceae archaeon | reverse complement strand
ACTAGAGTCACAGCCGGCAAAAGAACCAGAACCTGAAGAAGCTACTCCAGAACAGATTGCCAGACTAGAACAGCTTGAAAAACAAATAGCAGAACTAGAATCCCTCTGAACTGCAGATTAACTAAATTTTAAAAAATTAAATTGAAAATTACACTTGGGAAGATTTCCAAGTCTCATTGAATCGCTTAATTGCTTCTTGATATGCTTTAATCGAATCGTCTCCAGATGTACTAAGAAATTTTTCCCATTGGTCATTGAATTTCTTTATTGAATCAATGTGTGTCTCCTTGAAGATATTCTCAATCATTTTATTTTGTTGTTTGATGTATTCGGGCCCAATCTCCTCCCATGTTTGTTCCCAACTTGAACTAACTTTTTTCAATAATTCGGCGTCTGATTCTATAGCTCGTTGACAAGCATCATGATAAGTCATAAGAGTATCATTTGTGGCCTTTTGCCATTGAGCAAGAGATTCCTTCCACATGTCTAAGGCAGAATTGTAATCTTTCCATGCTTTATCAAATTCAGTTTTTTTTGTTGATGCAGATGTTTGTTTTTTGGGTTTTGACGCGGTTTTTTTAACAGGTTTCTTTTTTTGCGTCTTTGTCTTCTTTGCTGCCATAAATTAGATTAAAAATAGTAGATGTTAAATCTTTCAACAATTCTAAGGTACTAAAATTTGATTTTTTTTACAATTTTGAGGCTTTATTGAAATTTGGAGTATGCTTTTCATCCTTATTTTTATACAAACTATAGTGATGATCACACAGGTTTCTTGTTTCCTTAAATCCAATTTTTACTGTTTGAATCGCTGTTAATTTACACTCTGAAATACTGCACTGCAATATTGATATTCCACCATCTTTTATTAATAAAAATTTGAAATAATACAATTACCTTTAAACCCAAATTTTTTATGATTGTTAATTTGTGAAAAAATAATGTCTGAGGATGATAAAGGAAAACGATTCCTCGAATTAATTGACGAGCAAAATAATTTACAATGGAGAATTATAGAAAAGCTATATTCTTTGATAAAAGATCAATGGAATTCATCAGAAAAACAAAATGAACTAGAATCGATGGTAGAAAAACACGTATCCATAACTAAAGAACTTAACAGTCTTGATGCTGATAATAGTATTCTATAAGGCAGAATCTACCATTAATGCAATAAACAACACGGCCAAGTAAGGACTTGAAAATTTAAACAATGTCCAAGCCGCTTTTTCCATGGGTTTTGACATGACCCAAGTGGATAATGCCACCATGACTATGCCTGAAGCAATTGCTGTCCACAAATAAACTGGTCCTACCATCGGCTCATTAGTTTCAGTTAACATGAAAAATGGTGTTATAGAGAACAAAACCATTACAAAAGTAGAAATTGCAATGACTCTAGAAGAAGTCTTTTCAGATTGAACAGCCGTCAGCATTGGAACGTCTACTTTATTGTAATCTTCTTTAAAATGCAAAGTTAACGCCCAAATGTGCATTGGAATCCAAATAAACACTAATCCTGCCATGGCAAGCCCCATCGTCCACAAGTCTGACATTGTAACTGCTACCCAACCAACCATTGGAGGAGCACCGCCACATAATCCTCCCAAAATAATATTGGTTCTAGAATTTCTTTTTAGGGCATAAGAATAGACAAGGACATTGTTTGCCAATCCAAATGCAATAAAGGCAGTTGCCCAAAGTCCTTGTTCTAATGTGGTCGTAAATGATATTGCAAATGCAAGAACAAGTGATATTCCTGCCAAAGCTAATCCAAAATTCCTTGCCTTTACTGCAGGAAAGATTCTCTTTGAGGGCAAAGGTCTATTTTTTGTCCTCTCCATTATTGCGTCAATATCTCTGTCATGATAATTAGTCAAGGTATTGGCTGCAGCAGAACCAGCTGCCACTGAAAACAGTGCTAAGGCCCAAGTTGCAGGAGAAACCTCAATGCCATAAATGTTCGATGCCGTCAAAATTGCCCCAAATGCGGTAAACACCAGCAAATACCATATCTTTGGTTTTGTTAATTCATAATATACTGCGATGCGTGATTCAGACTTTTGTTTTTGCAACATTAATCCTTATCCTCTGATGGCATATATGGCATTGCCTTTTGCCTTGATTTCATTTCAATAAAAGATTCTGATGACTGGACTCCTTCAATTCTTCCTATATGTTCTGAAACCATCTTGTGCATTTTATCTAAAGACTTTGAATACATTGTTACTAAAATATCAAATCTTCCAGTAACCTCGGCAACTTCCCTTACCCCGTCGATCTTGAAGAGTTCCTTAATGATATGATCGCGTTTTTTTGTATCCATGTTAATTCCTGTCAGGGCCTTTACTGTGTATCCAAGTTCTGCATCGTTTACAACAATTGTAAAACGTTCGATTAATTTTCTTTTTACTAGTCTCTTTATTCTTGAATAGACAACAGAGGAATTTACATTGATTTTTTTTGATAATCTAGGAATTGAAATTGATGCATCATTTGATAATTCAGATAGAATTTGCAAATCAAGGTCATCAACTTTGGCCGTTTAAAACACCTAGGCAAATGTAGATTTCTACATCTTATAAAGTTATTATTGAAAAAATTACAAAAAATATCTAGATTTTGCCTTTTTTGTAAAGCATTTCTGCTAACAACACTGCGCCTTTTGCTGATCCCATTTTCTTGTTGTGAGAGAACAACATGTACTTGAGACCTTTATCAAAGAGTTCCTCTTTTTCCACTCTACCAATTGTTGTAGTCATTCCCCCTCCAACATCTCTTTCCATTCTAGGTTGAGGTCTGGTAGGGTCGTCATGAAATGCATAGTAATCTTTTGGTGCAGAAGGCAACCCTGCCACTGAGATAGTGTGGTTGTATTCATTGTAGGTTTCCTTTGCAGTGTTTGGATCAATGTCTTTTTCAGTTTCAACAAAGACTGATTCTGTATGTCCATCAATTACTGGGACACGTGTACAAGTGCAGCTTACTTTAATATCTGCATCTTCAATTTTTCCATCTTTTAGTTTACCTAAAATTTTCCTTGTTTCAGTTCTTACCTTCCCTTCTTCTTTTGGAATGTAAGGGAGAATGTTATCTGTAATTCCCATTGCAGAAACTCCTGATTTGCCTCCACCTGAAATTGCCTGCATGGAAGTCATCATGACTTTTTTGGCTCCATACTTTTCAACTAATGGTTTTAGGGTAATTACAAGGCCAGTTGTAGTACAGTTTGGTAATGGAGCAACCCAACCTTTCCAATTTCTATTCTTTTTTTGAGTTTCGAGCAGTTCTGCTTGGTCATCATTGACTCCTGGAATTAGGATGGGAACATCTTCTTCATATCTATAAGCAGAACTAGTTGAAATTACTGGAAGGTCTGCTGCCATTTTTGTTTCAATTGCTCTTGCAGCTTCAGATTCAACTGCTGAAAATACTAAATCTAATTGTGATATATCTAACTCATCGATCCTTTTTACAGGCATATCCTTGATGTATTCGGGAATCTCGCCACCTACATCCCATGCAACAATTCCACTAGGTTCTCGTATGGCATCTACGTATTTTTTTCCTGCAGAACGTTCGGATGCAGCTATCTGTGTTACTTCAAACCAAGGATGATTGTGAAGAGACTGAACAAATTCTTGACCAACTGAGCCTGTAACCCCAATTATGGCCACTCTTTTTTTATCCATAGGACAAATACTACAGATTCAATTAATAATCCTTATCTGAAGTGACCAAAACATACTATATTAGGAAAAGACATTTTCAAGCGTGAAACTCGATTCAACAATCTCCTCTCATAAACCAGTATCTCATGGAGGAATTTACTCAATTTCAGATCCCAGTCCTGATATTGTTGATTTTAGCTCAAACATCAATCCTTTAGGTCCAAGTCCAAAGGCTGTAAAGGCCATCAAAAACAATTCCGGTATCTGGTCAGTCTATCCTGATTCTGAATCATCCAAACTGAGAAAAATCTTGCAAAAATACACCAAAATACCTGAATCCCAAATTGTTGTAGGAAATGGGGCTACTGAAATCATTTATAATTTCTGCAGGGCTTTTCTTTCTTCTAAAACAAAAGTTTTGATTCCTATTCCAAATTTTGGTGAATATGAAGCAGCCTCAAAATTATCTGGCGCTAAAGTTTCTTACTTCAAAACAATGGATTTGGAAAAAGACATTGATGATTTTATTTCGAGAATACCTATTAGTGGCTGTATTTTTATTTGCAATCCTAACAATCCTACTGGCTGTTTAATTTCTAAAATTAATTTAAAAAAAATTATTTTATTAGCACAGGAAAGAAATTCTTTAGTTTTTGTTGACGAATGTTTTATAGAATTAGTGCCAAAACATGATGAATCAATTTTAAGCATGATAAAGAAATTTGAAAACCTTGTAATACTTCGATCATTAACAAAATCTTTCGGACTAGCTGGAATTCGCATTGGTTATGGCATTGGTTCTAAAAAATTAATTTCAATTTTAAACAAAATTAAAATTCCCTGGAATGTATCGGGTTTGGCCCAATTAGCTGCAGCAGAATCCATATCAACTCCAAACTACTTAGTTGAATCTAAAAAACTGATTTTAAAGGAACTAAATTATCTAAAAACAAACATTTCAAAACTAGAAAAATTTGAATGCCTTGACTCTGTCGCAAATTTTATTCTGATTAAATCAAAAATAAATTCTACATTATTGCAAAAAAAATTATTGAAAAAAAATATTTTGATTAGAGATTGTAGCAGTATTAGAGGTCTGGATAATAATTTTATTAGAATAGCAGTAAAAACTAGAAGGGAAAATCAAAAACTCTTGAGAGCTCTGAAAGAAATATGAAATCATTAATGGTTCAAGGAACCTCGTCTGGAGCAGGAAAATCCACTCTAGTAACTGCCTTGTGCAGAATTTTTTCCAACAAGGGATATTCTGTTGCTCCATACAAATCACAAAACATGTCTAATTTTGGCTACAAGTGGAATGGATTTGAAATATCTCGCGCTCAGGCAATCCAGGCAATGGGGGCAAGATGTGAAATTACGCCTCATCTTAACCCAATCATGCTAAAACCCCTTGGCGATTATTATAGTGACGTGTTTTTACTAGGAAAAAAATACAAAAAAATGCACGCAAAAAATTATTATGAAAAATTTGTACGGTCTCAGGGGCTAAAAACTGCATTGAATTCAATCCAAACTCTTCAAAAGAAGTATGACCTTGTTATTTTAGAGGGTGCGGGATCCCCTGCAGAAATCAATTTAGATAAATTTGATATAGCAAATATGAAAATGGCTGAAAAAATAAAATCATCTGTTCTTCTAGTTACTGACATTGATAGAGGAGGTTCCTTTGCAAGTATTGTAGGAACCTTGGCTTTGTTGGATAAAAAACATCAAGAATTAATCAAAGGTTTTGTAATTAACAAGTTCAGAGGAGACGTAAAAATCCTCAAGCCTGGATTTAAAAAAATTAAAGAGAAAACAAAAAAACCAGTTTTAGGAACTATACCAATGTTTGATTTTGATCTGCCAGAAGAAGACTCTCTTAATGCAACTCCTAAGACTATTGCCTGGACCAAAAAAAATTTAGATAAAATAGATCAGGAAATTGAAAAACTGAGTAAACTTGTTTACTCTAACCTTGACATTAAACAAATAGAGGGGATGATAAATTGATCATAGAGTCTTTATCTGTAATTGCTTTAGCTTTGGTGTTAGATTTTATTTTTGGAGACCCCAAAAACAAATATCATCCCACTGCGTGGATTGGATCGTTTATTGCAAAGCTAACACCACTTTGTAAAAACTCTTCAGATGTAACAGAAAAATTCAGAGGAGTAATTCTTATTCTTTGTACAACTGGAGTTGTAGCTACTTTAATTGTTTTATTGGATGTTGGAGTTACTCTAATTACACCTGATTTGCTAACAATTGTAATTTCTATTATTGTAGGTGGAATTCTTCTAAAAACAACTATTGCCATAAAGGGAATGGAGCGACATGCTTTGTCAGTATTGTCCTCGATTGAAAATAATGATATTGAATCTGCACGAGATAATTTGTCCATGATTGTAAAGAGAAATACCAAAAATCTTGACAAAAATCACGTCTTTTCAGGCGTAATTGAGAGTATTAGTGAAAATACAGTTGATGGCATAACTGGACCTCTGTTTTATTTCGGGCTATTTGGATTACCCGGAGCTTTTGTTTATAGGGTCATAAACACAGCAGACTCAATGATTGGATACAAAACAAGTATCTTCAAAAATGTTGGTTGGTTTGCAGCCAACTGTGACAAAACGTTAAACTATATTCCATCAAGGCTTACAGGGCTAACAATGGTTCTAAGTGCTATGGTTTTAGGGCACAATTGGCAAAATTCCTATCATATAATGATGCGCGATGGGAAAAAAACACATAGCCCAAACGCCGGCTATCCAATGGCAGCCATTGCAGGAGCTTTGGGAACTAAATTTGAAAAAATCAATCATTATACATTGGGTGATGGCAAAGTTGAATTTTCCCAAGATCATATCAAATCAGCAATATCTATGATGAAAGTCACTTCGGTCATTTTTAGTGTAATTGTGGTAATTCCTATTGCGATGTTACTTTCTTATTTTGGGTGGTGGATTCATGCTTAAAGAAATTGGCTCAATATTCTCTTTTCTTACAATAATTCCAACAAGTAATGCAAATCTAGAAACGGTTGCAAAATACATGTACCTGTTTCCGATTGTCGGAATAGCAATTGGTTTAGTTGTCGGTTCCATAGGCTTTGGCATTTCGTTCTTTTTAGATCCACTAATTGTAAGCTTGCTTGTGGTAGCTTCTCTTGCATTGATTACAGGAATTCATCACACTGATGGCCTGGCAGATTTTGCAGACGGTCTTATGGTAAAGGGTTCTAAGGATAAAAAATTGGCTGCCATGAAAGACTTGGCAACTGGTTCGGCTGGAATTGTTGCTATCGTTTTGTATCTAGTTGGTTTGATTGTTGCTTTTTCGCTTTCAAGCGGATATCAATTATTTTTAGCGATACTTCTTAGCGAAATCATTGCAAAATATTCTATGGTTTTGATGGCCAGCCTAGGAAAATCGGCATCTGTGGGATCAAATTCCCCATTTGTTGAACTAATGAAAAACAGGAAAAAACTAGCCGTAACTACTGCTATTACCCTAATACCATTGATTGCTTTGGGGGGCCCTACCGGATTGATTGTATTTGCTGTGGGAACGACATTCACATTATTTTTGCTTGCATTGTCTACCAGAAGTTTTGGTGGAATTACAGGAGATATTCTTGGTGCCACAAATGAATTATCTCGTTTGGCTTCTGTCTTGGTACTTGTTTCACTATGATTGCTATAGTGATGGCAGGTGGCAAGGGAAGTAGAATGAAATCCCCTGAAGAAAAACTGTTACTCCAATACAAAAAACCAATAATACTACACGTGGCCGAAGCCCTATCTGAATCAGGCTGTTTTTCAAAAATTATTTTTCTTACCAGTTCAAATTCTCCAAATACAAAAAAATTGCTTTTAAAAAATAATTATGAAATAATTGACTCAGCCGGCAAGGGATATGTTGAGGATTTAAACGCCATGCTAAAATCAATTGATGATACTGTTTTTGTAACATCAGCTGATTTGCCGCTATTGGATAAAAGCATAATAAAAAAAATTGTATCTTTGTATGATGAAGATCACAAATGGACTTCGGTTCTCATCACAAAACAGTTTCTAAAAAAATTAGGCATTTCAAATAACTATGAAGTTAGCTTTGAGAATCAAACATGTAATTATTCGGGAGTCTCCATGATCAACTCCAATGAGATTTCTAGTCTTGAAAATATTGAAGAAAATTTTGTAATCTTAGATGACAAAAGAATCGCGTTTAATGTAAATACCCAGAAAGATTATGGGCTACTCAGCACTGCCTGAAATTTTACCATTAATTTTTGCTTTAGAACCAGTTGGCTCTGCTATATTATTTCCACAAGAGTTGCATGCAATAGTTGTTGATGCATGCGAGTATACAATTTGTTGTTCTCCGCATTCACTACAATCCACTTTTTGGAATTTGCTTGAAGGCTTTGGAATTTCAATATGATCTTTTTTCATGCTGCTATCAACTCGAATTTCTTAATTCTAACACCCAGTTTATTGTATTTCTTTTTACATACTGTACAAGTCATCAATGGAGTTACTTTCTTTGTAACTTTTGCAGGTTTGGCAAGTTTTGGGAACTTTTGTCCACCATATCCTTGTTTTCTCTCTGCATGTCTTCTTTCTCCCCGTGCAGAACCTCTTCTCTTACCTGCCTTGTAAATCGAAATTTTTTGTTCAGTATGCGTTTTACATTTTGGACAATACTTTCGCATAGTCTTTGGGATGTTCATATCAGAAAAACCGACTCCACGGTAATTTAAGCATTGAATCTATAATAGGCGCAAAGTCCAAAAAAATATGTGACTAGCAGCCTCTCAAAATCCATTTCTTCATTAAATTCAGTGGCAATGGGTGACAAAAAAGCTGATCTTGTTTTAAAAAACTGTTCATTGGTTTCTGTTTATACTGGAGAAATTACTCCAAAAATTCAAATTTCAATTATTGGTGATAGAATCGCGTACGTTGGTCCTGATGCCAGTCATTCCACAGGTCCAAAAACTGCAGTAATTGATGTGAAAGAAAAGTTTGTGTGTCCAGGATTTGCCGATCCTCATGTTCACATTGATCAGTTTGTGCTGCCTTCTGAGCTTGCCAAAAAGTCACTTCTCTGCGGAGTCACTTCCTTGTTTTCTGATCCTATTGATATCGTAAGTGTAGCAGGATACAAAGGATTTCAAGAATTTCTTAAACTAGGAGAGAATCTTCCCATAAGAATTTTCCAAGTAGTGCCAGGTGGGCTTCCAGTTGATAGAAAATTTAGCAATAGTAAAACAATGTCGCTAGCCCAAGAAAGGTCATCAATTAAACATCCTAATGTATTGGGCTTGGGAGAAGTTTTTTCTTGGACAAAGGTAACACTGCGCGACTCTAAAACCATGAAATCCATCTCATCGATGATTGATAATGGATGTATCATTAATGGCCACACTGCAGGTGCAAGCGAGAAAAAATTAAACGCATATGTTTCATCTGGAATTTTATCATGTCATGAGCCAACAGATTATGACCAGGTTTTAGACAGACTCCGATTGGGAATGTGGATTATGATTAGGGAAGGTTCCATAAGACGTGACCTCAAAAACATCATTCCAAAAGTATTGTCCAATAAAATTTACCAAGACAGGCTAATGTTTTGTTCTGATGGTCTTGACCCATTGGATATTACAAAGTATGGACACATTGATCATTGTATTAGAGAATCAATCAAACTTGGATTGAAACCAACTGATGCAATTACAATGGCCTCAAGGAATTGTTTTGACTATTATAAAATGGGAAAGGATCTTGGGGGAATTGCTCCTGGAAAGCTTGCAGATATTCTTATTTTTGATGACTTGAAGGAGATAAAGCCATCCAAAGTTTTTGTTGGAGGAAAACTAGTAGCTTCAAACGGAAGCATAGTTGCACCCATAAAAAAGAAGACCATTCCTTCATGGATAAAAAACACAGTAAAAACTAAGAAATTTTCAGGTAATGATTTTGAAATTAAATCAAAAAAGAAAAAAGTCAACGTAAATACAATATCACTCCAAACTGAAATTATCACCAAGCTTGGTTCTGCTGAATTAGATGTGTTAGATGGTGCAGTTAAACCGTCACTTGACAAAGATGTATGGAAAGTGGCTGCATTTGATAGGATTCACGGAACCAAAAACCATG
>JASFUC010000036.1:0-9874 GCA_050050475.1 Nitrosopumilaceae archaeon | reverse complement strand
ATAATTATAAAACCTATTTTCACACTGAATAATAATTTAGTTGAGTAATAAAAACTGCAATAATTTCTTAGGAATCTTTTTTAATATCTATGTTCAAATCTAAACATCGAGTTTTCTGCGGATGCAACTCTATGAGTGAGGTGAAAACCCGCTCTTAGAGCATTTTAAAGAGTTTAGAGTTTTCCATTGTTTTACAGTTAAAATCTGGTTATTTTTGACCCTTTTTTTGTAGAAAATTCTTGAATTCGCTTACAAAGACTTTTTGGTTCTTAAGAAATTAAAATCTAATTGGCTGAATTATTTTCATGGATATTATAGCTAAACATGTTTTCTTTCAATTCGATTTCTTCAAACCTGAATCCTAAGCTTTCCCAGGATCTCTTCATTATGTGGCATGTGATTTTTGAGTATGAAAGCCCCCAAGAATGTCTAATTACGTGTTTGATTGGGTGATCACCAAGAACAGACAACTTTTGGCTAGACAAATTCATCCACATTTCCAAATTTTCCAAAAAATTTTCATAATTAGGGTTTTTAACTCGAGCTTTTACTGAATCAATCCACCAATCAGCAAATAAATTTGCAATAGTTTCATAATCGTCTTCTTTTACAAAGTTGTAGAATATCCTTAGTAATGGAATTGGAAAAAAAACATTTCCTTCATCTAGCAAAGGTTTGTAGGTATTAGTCCAATCAGATAGAATTTTACTGGAATAGGTAGATAATGCAACACCTGCTTTTTTTGCATCTTTTTCCATTTTAATTCGAGTTTCTTTGTCAATTCTCACACCTATTGGTTTTGTCAATACAAAGAAACAAAATTGATCCCTTATCTGTTTTTTGAATCCATATTATGCTGAAAAATAGATAACAAACAACAACAATACAAAAGCAAACCAAAACAACCCAAAAAATAATTTTAAATTAAGATTTTTCTGATTTTCTTATTTCTCTTTTCAGTCTCCAGCGATATAATGGATATGTTATTCCCATTATAATTACTGAAAAAATAATCATTACAACATCAATTTCAGGAAATTTCTCATCAATTATCATTAATGGAAATTCACCGATGACAACCGATATGCCATAAATCATGGCATTCCATGCTGAGTGAAATGGTATTGTGAACCAGCCTCTGCCACTTTTCCAAGCTCTCAAACTGAAAAATATGTGTGGTATCGCAAAACCGAATGTCGAATACGAAAAACTTTCTTCTTCTACCATCTGGGCATTGAAAATATGTGCACTTGCCCAAAGAGCCCCTGTCCCCAAAACCACGTAGGAGTTACCACTAATCGCAAATGGGATCCCAAAGAATAGTGTCTCTTCTACCGGACCTGCTAGAATAATTTGAATCAACGAAATCGGTATCATTGGCTCTTCATAATCAAATAGATAGTATTCAATACCAATAATGGAAAAAGCAGCCACTAAACCTACTCCGCTGTAAAAAAGACCCATTTTTATCAAATACCAATATGATAAATTTCGATAATCCTTTAACCAAGATTTTGGATGCATATCGATTTTTTCATCGGAGTATTTGGAGTTCATTTTACCTTGACAATTTTGGAAAAGTCAGGTAATTAACTTGAATCCTGAATTAACTTATCAGTTATTAAAGGGGTTTTTTCTAAAGCCGATATGCCTAGTTTACAAGATAAGGTCTGGGTTAGACTTTGGAATGAAAATTCTCCAGATATTCGAGATCGAGTAGTAGGATGGCGTAAACAAAATGCTATTACTCGAATTGATAAACCAAGCAGAATTCAAAGAGCAAGAAGACTTGGTTACAAAGCTAAACAAGGAATTGTCGTGATTCGAGCTAGAGTAGGAACTGGAGGTATGAGAAAACAAAGACCTACCGGTGGTAGAAGACCAAAACATCTTGGTGTGACTAGAATTAAGGCAGACGACAACATGAAGACAGTTTCAGAAAGAAGAGTTCTTGAAAAATATCCCAACATGAAACTTTTAGGTTCGTATTTTGTCTACAAAGACGGAATGCACTATTGGTTTGAAATAATCTTAGCAGATCCACAACATCCAAGAATTGCTCAAGATAAAGAACTTAGAAATAGAGTCGGTGCGCCAGCAGCATAAAATTGAAATTAAATTTTTTTCTATTACCATTACTTGTTCTAGTATTTACTCCAGCATTTGGAGCCATTTCAGATGCCACAGGACTAGTTAACAGATTTGATATTGAAACTGGTGGGCATGTGTTTGAAATTACAACTACATCAAACTTTGACGTATCTGCAATTGATTTTGATAAAGACAAGAAAAAACTGACACTTCACATAGTTAGTAGTCTAGAAAATAATTTGGGCGAGTTAATTATTCCAAGAAATTTCCTTAGTGGAAATTTTACTTTTGATCTTAATGGCCAAGAATATTTTCCTTTGGTCAAATCAAATGATAAAATTGCTTTTATTACGCTGAACTTTACTGGCTCAGGAAATAACAAGATAGATGTTTTTGCATCAAACTATTTGGAAAATTTAGATGACATAGAAGATAGTGATTTGGAAATTGAATCTGATCCTCAAGATCAAATCTTAGGTGGCGGTTGTCTAATTGCAACTGCAACATATGGCACTGAGCTTGCACCACAGGTACAACAATTAAGGGAGATTAGGGATAGTAAACTTCTTCAGACAGAATCGGGGACTATATTCATGAAATCATTTAATCATTTCTACTATTCTTTTAGTCCCGCAATTGCAGATTATGAACGTGAAAATCAAATCTTCAAAGAGTTGGTTAAATTATCAATTACTCCTTTAATCTCCAGTCTTTCAATTTTGAATTATGTGGGGGCTGATTCTGATATTGAAGTATTTGGATATGGAACAGGTATAATTTTGTTGAATTTAGGAATGTATTTTGGTATCCCTGCCTTAATTGTAATGAGGTTAAATAAGGGTTGAAAAAATCTACGATCGGTGTAATTGTAATTGCCGTCAGTGTAATTGTTTATTATTCAATTATGTCTTTACTTTTTAGCATGTAGGGAATTTTTAAAGTAAATTATTCCTTTTTTTAACAAAGTTTGAATTGTTTTTATTGTGAAATTAATTTTTTAATTTTATTGGAAAATGACAAAATTGCAATAATTGGAGGGTTTATCATTGTTGTCGCATTATCGATTGCCGTATTTTTCTTCGTATAGGAATTTTTTGTAACTTAACACATAAAATGCCAAATGTTGGCCACATTCTAAGTTGGGTAAAAAAGAAGCGCTAGCATTTTTGAAGAAAAATAACAAATCTATCATCAAGGCATGGGAAGACTACAAAAACCAAGTAGGTGATTCAGAAAGCCAATTGAATGAGGTTTTTGAAAAAATGTTCAAGGCGTGGCTTTTTTCAAACAAAAAAGCAATTAGTCTACTGGAAATTAAATCAAGAAAAACAAGGACTAAAAAAACTAAACCTAATTCTAAAAAAAATAAAGAAGCAAAAACCTCCCCTTGAACCAAATTAGGTTTTTTGATGATTGATATTTCTACAAATGATTCAAATAAGGAAATTTGATTTTGAAAATTTAGTTAGAAAAATTGAGGAATGTTATTCCTCACATTGATATAGTTGTTGTTTTAACACTTTGATTTCTTGCTCAATGAGTCTTTTTTCTAATTGAATGTTTTCAGCGTTCATATGGATACTTTTTAAAAATTGGGCAAAAGGCAAAAAGGTAAAAAAAATTGATTAATTGCGTTGTGATTATCCTTCTGCGATTAATTTTTGAATCATCGAATCCAGATGTCCTGATTGCCCGAAGGACACATCTCTTAAGATCCCTTTTCTGTCAACTAGAATAGTAGAAGGGGTTCCTTGTAATTGATATTTCTCAAAAGTTTCAGCCGAATACTCTTTTGACATTAAATGGTCTTTTACTCTTTGAATTATTTGTGACTTGTAGTCTTCTGGTTGGGAGTCAAATTCTGGAAGCTGTGCATAAATAAATTTCATGATTTGCTCTTGGCTTACCTCACCGTTAATTTTAGTTAGGTTATCCATTCCTAATGGAAATGGGATTTTAAATGGCAATTTATTGCCTTCCTTCAATTGCCCATACATTGAAAGTGCATTTTTGGTTTCTCCAATAACTTCTCCTGTTTCTACAAGCATCTTTAAATTGTCTAGCGTGTTTTTATCAAAATCCTCAAAAGCAGTTGCAATTCCTAAAACTCTCACTCCGTCATCTTTGTATTTATTGTAAATATTGATGGCCTCGGGAATTGCATGCATAAAACAACCTGGACAGTTAACTTGGAACACTTCTACTAATACAATTTTGTCTTTTTCTTGATCTAAATTTGTAGGTACTCCTTGGACCCATTCTGATACTCCTAGATTTGGTGCTTTTTGTCCTATTACCGCACTCATCATTGTTAATCGAATTTTTTCCATTAAATACATATCTAAAATTTCATTAAATACAAAATCTACAGTTTGCTTTTGAAACTAAACTTAATTACATTCTGAACAGATTTTGTCACTTGCGATTTTTCCTCTTCGATCATCTAAGTGATTTTTGCGATTTTCCTCTTCGGCTTCTATTTCTTTTCCACATTTTCTACATGTAACCATCATACAACATTCGCTTGAAATTATTGAGATTCAAAGCCTTGTCTGCACTAAAGGACGTTTACGTACACACACTATTCCATTTTAATTAGGCCTTGACCTCGTATGTAATACAACTTCATTGGATTTAAGAAATATGCCAATTTTCAACAGTTGGCATTATGATTTTTAATTTATAGGGTCAACCTTAAGTATTATGTTCACATTATAATATTAACGATGAACTGCCATTTCCCATAGATCAGGCAGATGGAGGAAAACTCTGTTAGGTTTAGTTGCCCTAGAATTCGTTTCTGTTTTCCTGCAGATTCATCGTTTATTTTTTTCACCATTTGCTTTTTGATTGTAAATGACCTTCCGATCTTTATCCAATTTCAGACTAGTCAAAAACTCTAGATTAACCTAATATAGGACTCAAAATCCTCCAAGGCTAAATGCAAGTAGTTACTGATGATAGGCTTCAACTTTTTGCGGAAATGGAGGCAAAATATGAACAAAAGGACGTTCCTTATTTTGTGAATCTTTTAGATCATCCAGATTATGTGGTAAGGACTAGGGCAACTTGCATTTTGGTTGATTTTGGGGGTGAGGACAAAATTTCTCATATTGCCAAGGTTCTAAAACATGATGATAATGAATTAGTTAGACATGAAGCAGCGTTTTCATTGGGACAAATGTGCTTGTCAAGTGGAATCCCTCCTCTTGTTGATGCAACTCTAAACGATCCAAGTATGTTTGTGAGACATGAAGCTGCAATTGCCCTTGGGGTTATTGGTTCTAAGGATGCAAAAGATGCACTTGAAAAGGCTCTAAATGATCCTGACAAGCCAGTTGTTGAATCAGCAGTTGTGGCATTATCTAATATTCAATTTATGGAAAAATTAAGCAAGAATGAAAAATTTGCAAAATTAACAGGTGGATAAATTGAATCTTACTTATGGTATAATTGTTGTAGTTGGATTGCTTATTGCAGGAATACTTGGAATGATTGCAGCTGATCCTGGTTATCTTGAAAATGCACCTCCTAAACCCGGGGTTGAAAAACCTAAAGTTTGCTCTAATGAAGAAAACCCCGTATGTGGTATAGATGGAAAAACTTATGATAATTTATGTAAGATGCATGTAGAAGGTGTTGAACTTTCTTACCAAGGAAAGTGTGTTGCAGTTGAATTGACTGAACCAGAACCAACTGGCGAAATTGGAATGGATGTTAGTTCAACAGATTATGTTGTATCGATACCAGCAGGTGCAAGTTTACCTGCATGTGCCGAAACAAACGAATGCTTTCTTCCAGCCTCTCTTAATGTAGCCATTGGCGAAACTGTTTTGTGGAGTAATGACGACAATGCAGCTCACACAGTTACATCTGGAACGTCGGCAAGTGGTCCAGATGGATTATTTGATTCGGGAATGATACTTGCAGGTGAATCATTTGAATTTACTTTTGATTCAGAAGGAATTTTTGATTACTATTGTGTTGTTCATCCATGGATGACGGGAGAGGTCATTGTTGGGGGATCCGATGAAATAAAAGTTGAACCTGAATCTTTGTCCAAACCAATGATGGATGGGTGGGATCGAATGGAATCCGTTACAGACCCAGGAATTGGACATGAACAACATCAACTAGCAATTATTTTGCCACCAAGTGATAACGTGTATTCTGGAAATCTCATGTATGATGCATCTGAAAACATTCAACTTGTTGCATTACATGGTCCATTGGCAGAAGGGAAAGATAAAGGTCAAGCAATATGGACTCCAGACGGTGAAACAAAATTCGCATTGACTTTTGTTGATCCAATGAATGCAAAAGGCGAATGGCAATTTGCCGGTAATGCAATAGCCGTACACACAAAGAATCCAACTCCATTCATAGTTGACTATAAAGTAGATTATGAAGAAAAACCCATGTCTGATACTGTAATGACCGGAACAGTGGAATCTGTGCAGGATCCAGGTGTTGGTCATGAATCACATCAGCTTGCAATGATCCTGGCACCATCAAGTACTGTTTATTCCGGAATTCTTTCCTATTCTGCTTCCGAACCAATTCAGCTAGTTTCCCTAAGAGGACCAATAGGTGTTGATGAACAACCAGAAAAAACGTGGACTCCTGATGGTGAAACTATTTTTGAGTTAACATTTGTAGATCCTGAAAATGCAATGGGTTCATGGGAATTCTCCGGTAACGCATTGGCTGTACACACAAAGAATCCTACTCCATTCACTGTAAGTTATTCTGTAAGTGCTATTGAAATTGGTGCACCTGAAAAGCCAATTTCGTCTGCAATGCCAAGAGCTCCGATGACTCATACAGTAGAAATAGTTGAAGGCTCTGGAGTTCCAGGATGTGAGGAAAACAATGAATGCTACAATCCTTATTCATTGGAGATTCAAGTTGGAGATACCGTTGTATGGGACAATGCTGATACTGCATCACACACTGTAACTGCTGGAACCAGTGCTGATGGCCCATCTGGAGTTTTTGATAGTAGCCTATTTTTATCAGGGGATACCTTTGAGTTCACATTTAATGAGGCAGGTGTTTATCCTTACTTTTGTATGGTGCATCCTTGGATGACGGGTGAAATTACTGTAAACAAAGTTGAAGAAATGATTGTGATTCCTCCAGAATCTTCTACAGACTCTGTATCTGAAAAGCCAGTAATGGAAGTGAAGTCCTCAGGCCCAGCTAAAGTTTCAATGGAAGCAGGATCTAGTGTACCAGGATGCGAGGAACACAACGAATGTTTCGTCCCATATCAAATTGAAATTAGTTCGGGAGAAAGTGTAACTTGGAATAATGTTGATTCAGCTGCACATACAATCACCAGTGGAATACCGGGTTCTCCTGATGGCGTTTTTGACTCTGGGATGGTTATGTCAGGACAATCTTTTGAGTTTACATTTACAGAATCTGGTGAGTATGATTACTATTGCATGGTTCATCCTTGGATGACTGGCAAAGTCATGGCTGGGTAATTTAAAGAGCCTTAACAATACTTCCATTTTCATTAGATTCAAATCTGTAAATTTTCTCCACCGTGGAATCCTCAAAAATTTCTGCATCATGTGTTATTATTATAAACTGCATTGGCATTTCTGAATTGGAAATATTTGATAATTGGGATAGGACCTCTACAAGAGATTTTTTTCTTTCAGCATCAAGGTGCGTGGTGGGTTCATCTAAAATCATCAAATTGAGATTGGATGCTCCTAAAAGATTTGCCATGCCTAACCTTAAGGCCAATGCCACACTTACTTGTTCTCCGCCACTTAATGACTCTAAATCCAAGACTTCTTTTTTGGAGTAGCAGGTAATTGTTATGTCTCTTGCCTTTTCTGAAAGATGTATTCTTTGGATTTTTGTATTTAGCAAAGTAAGATATTCTGATGCCTTTGCTGATATTGAATTTAATGCCCATGATCTGAGACTTGTTGCAACAGACCCATCTCTACTGAAAACGTTTGTTTGAATCAAATCTAATTGATTTATGTATTCTCTTACTATGGATAATTCTTCAACTGCATTTTGGATTATTTTTATCTCTTTTTCACTTTTAGATATCTTTTCAATTATTGCCCCTAATTTTTGATCAATATTTGAGAGATTCATTTGTTTTTCATTGATGGAGTTTTTTAATTTCATGAAATGTTCTTCGTCGAATCCTTGAGTTTCTTTTTCTAATTTGGAGATAGATTCAAAAATGACTTTTGAATGTGAATCAATCTGTGCAATTTCAATAAGATTTTGATTTGCAGATGTGGGAATCTTCTGTAGGGTTGTTTTTTTCTCTTTAATTTCGTATTTTATTTTCTCTAATTGTTCTTTTGAACTAATTGAATGTGCTTTCAAAGTCGCTTCAGCATCGATTGCCTTTTGAAGCTTTTCTGAAAAGCTTCTTTTTTTGTCATTATACATCTCCTGCTCACTCTCTGCTGATTTTATTTGATCTTGAATCAAGTTCAATTCCTTTTCTAGGTGATTTTCTTGAAATAAGGGATTTAACTTCTCTACTGTTGAATCGCAAACAGGACATTTGTTGTCTCTTAATTGAAGCTTTGCAGCCAGGATTTTTTTCTCTTTAAGAGATGCTATTTTGTTAGATAATTCTTGAATTTTTTTCTGAGTGTCGGTAATGGCTTGATTGACTCTTCCTTTTTTTGCTTCTAATTCTTCTTTTAATCCTGTATATTGCAGGCACTCCTCACAATCTCCTATTTTTCGCTCATTTTCTCTTATTTCCTGTTGTATTTCCCTGATTGCATTCCTTGCGTAGTTCTGTAACTCGCTTTTTCGTGTTTCTAATTGCTTAATTTTTTCGATTTTTGGAGTCTCTTCATCAATTTTTATTCTTAAATTTGAAATTTCGTCTTGAAGGGTTCGATGTTTCTCTTCTAATCCTTTTTTTTGTGGTTTTGATTCTTGAAGTTCCTGTTGATTTCTTTCTAGGTCGGCTTTTAGAATATCAATATGTGTATCGTCATATCCAATTTTTTCTTTTATTTTTTCTCTAAATCTTTTACTTGCTTCTTTTAAAGAGTTTGAAGCCACATCGAGCTTATCTATTCCTATCACTGCATTGAGCAATTCTTTGAATTCTTTTGGTTTGGCCTTAATTATCGAATTTAGTTCTCCTTGTTGAACAATAGATGCAATCTTTAATTTTTCAAAATCCAAACCAATAGTTTTTTCAATTTCATTTGTCATTGATTCCCCGAATTGTTTTCTTTCTCCTGCAGCAATTTCAATTATTTCTCCTTCAATTCGTTTAGAAAATTTTGCAGCTAGGGTTCCTTTACTGTCTATTTTTCTAACCGCTTGATATGATGTTCCATTTATTATGAATTCTACTTTTGAAAATCCTTGGGTTGATCCTCTTTTTATCAATCCTTTACTTGATTTTCTTGTGTGTTTTCCAAATAATGCAAATGTAATGGCATCAATTATGCTAGATTTCCCTGCCCCATTCTGACCAACAAAAACTGTTACCCCGTTGTCAAATTCTAATTTTGTTTCAGAATGTGATAAAAAATCCCCTATCTCTACTGAGGTTATCATTTCCCTTTCTCCTTTTTAAAAATTTCAAAGTTTTGTAAAATTATGTCTATTGATTCTTTGATTTGGTTTGATGTTAAGGGAGGCAGAAGCTCTTTGATTGCAAAATTAGCCATTTTCTCAGAACCTAAAGCTTTGGCCGACAGTTTGAGCATCTCGTCATCTATGGCGTGGGGTCTGTCTAGAAATACAGACGAATCTGGAACCTCCTTTG
>JASFUC010000035.1:0-10295 GCA_050050475.1 Nitrosopumilaceae archaeon | reverse complement strand
TTCTTTTTATTTGGAATAAAATTCTAATTAGAAAAAATAACCAGACTAACATTAAGAAAAAATAAAGAAAATCTCTATCTGGAATGTCTGTAATAGGTTCGGAAGGAGGTTTAATTTCTTCATCTGGTGCTTCAGGTGCATCAAATGGGGGAACAAAAACTACCCCCATAATTATTGGAATAATTATTACAATTGCTAATTGAAATACCACATAAATTAATTCATGAATGATAATTTAGATGTATGTTAAAATCATGTATATTCATAGATTAAACATTGGTGGTGTCAACAAAAATCATAAAAATTCAGTCTAAAGGAGAAAATGACATGATTGATTTAACTGAGAAAATATCCAATTTGGTAGCAAAGTCAGGTATTACTAATGGTAATGCCACAATTTTTGTTTCAGGTTCTACTGGTTCAGTCACTACTATTGAATTTGAGCCTGGATTAATCCATGATTTTCCTGAAATGCTAAAAAGAATAGCACCCAAAAATTTGGATTATGGTCATGAGAAGATGTGGCATGATGGAAATGGTCATTCTCATGTAAAAGCTTCCTTACTTGGTCCTTCTCTTACTATTCCTTTCATAGATAGCCAATTATGTCTAGGTACATGGCAGCAAATTATATTTTTAGAGCTAGATACACGAAGCAGAAATAGAGATCTAATATTACAAGTGATTGGAGAATAATTGTGTCTGAGTTAAAGAGACGGATGGGTCTTTTCCAACTCACAATGTATGGTGTGGGATTAATCCTTGGTGCGGGGATTTATGTCCTAATAGGGGAAGCTGCGGGTTTTGCTGGAAATTCTGTTTGGATGGCTTTTGTGTTAGGTACTATTGTTGCATTATTTGCAGGTTTTAGCTATGCGGAGTTATCATCCTTGTTTCCAAAGGCCGCAGCTGAATATGTATTCATTAAAAATGCATTTAAGAATAATTTTTTTGCTTTTGTCATAGGATGGTTAACTGCAATTACATCTATTATTACTGCTGCAACAGTTGCATTAGGTTTTGGCGGTTATTTTGCTGAATTTCTTGATATCCCAATAATAATTTCTGCAATTGGATTGTTAGGTATTCTTTCAGTTGTAAACTTTGTAGGCATAAGAGAATCATCTTGGACGAATACAATTTTTACTATAATTGAGGCTGCTGGGTTAATACTGATTATTGTAATTGGTTTTACCATCAGCAATCCTGAACCTGTAGATTATATTGACAGTCCAACTGGATTCTCTGGAATAGCTATTGCATTTGTGTTGATATTTTTTGCATTTATTGGATTTGAAGATATGGCAAACGTAGCAGAAGAAGTAAAAAAACCTAGGAAAACCTTACCGAGAGCAATTATTTTATCAGTTTTAATATCTGGAATCCTCTACATACTTGTTTCATTAGCTGTCGTTCGGGTGGTTCCGTGGGAAGAACTTGCTAATTCAGGTGCACCTATGGCATTTGCTGCAGAAAGAGGATTAGGTGCAGAGGCACATATTCTACTTTCAGCAATAGCTCTTTTTGCAATAACTAATACTGTTTTGATCACTCTTGTTGCAGGTTCTAGGATTTTTTATGGTATGGCAAAAGAAAAAGTATTTCCACCTATTTTAGAAAAAATTCATTTTAAAACAAAAACTCCTTGGATTGCGGTTTTTGTAATCATGGTTACAGCAACAGCTTTTACTTTTTTTGGAGATATTGTGGTTGTTGCAAACATTACAGTTTTTGCAATCGTAATTACTTTCGGTGCAGTAAATTTAGCTGTTATAGTACTACGCTACACAGAACCTGAAATAGAAAGAAAATTTAAAGTTCCAATTAATATCGGAAAATTTCCCATCCTTCCATTATTTGGACTAGGAATTTCAGTGTATATGGCTTTCCAGTTTGAAATTGAAGTCATACTAGTAGGACTTGGAATTATTGGTGTCGGGGTTGTTTTCTATATTTTTTATGGAAGAAAAAAGGAAAAGCAAAATAAATTATTTTTTCTTTGATTTGCCAAGTGCAATTGATGCAATCACAATACCTATAATTCCAAGAACTATACCTACATAACCCACACTATTTTCATAATTTGATTTTTCAAGTGAAGCTACTGTTTCTTTTAATTCGTTTACTTCTCCAACCACTGCAGTATGTCCATCAATTAGCTGATTTAGTGTTAAATCAGATGACTCAGGAAATTCAATGTAAGAACGTTCATCTACTTTGGGAGGATGCATTGAAAGACTAACTGTAGTATTTCCTATGTTTCCAAGTATATTTGCCTGATAAAACCCAGCTACTGTGGGGTTAACAAATGCATAATATTTTCCAGGGATGTTATGATCTGCAGCTAGAGAAAGAGTAATTTTTTCATCTTGTAGAACTAACTGCATTTTTAAGGATTTTTCAAGTCCTGAGACTCCATTTTTGAATTCTTGTTCTTCTAAAGGTAATTCAGGTTCAAGGGGGCTAACAAATAGTTCAACCCCATTGGTTTCTCCAGATACTACAGGCTCATTCATCCATCCTATCTCCAATCTATAATCACCAACAGAATCAATAGTGTGACCAAACGCCGTACCAAAAAATCCTGAGATTATTAATAACAAAATCAAAAATTGATGTTTCAACAACAAATAAACCGAATATCATGTTAAAAATGTTATAGAGGTTTCTTAGAAATAAAATTCAGGTAGAGATTTGGACCAGTTGATTTTTAGGCATCTGCATACATTGATACTTCCCAAGCAGTAGGTGTTTGGGCGAATGCTGTATATTCCTTATACTTTAATTCTGTATATTTATCAAGAAAATCTTTGGTAAAAACTTCTTCTAAAAATTTTTGATCACTTTTAAGAGAATCAAGTGCGCCTTTTAATGAAACTGGAAGAGAACCTATTTTGTATTCTCTTTTCTTTTCTGGAGTTAGTTTGAAGAGATTTTCTTCAACTGGATCTCCGGGATCAATTTTATTTTTGATTCCATCTAATCCAGCTAACAATAAAGCAGCTTCTAGAAGGTAAATGTTAGCAGTAGGATCAGGGACTCGATATTCTATTCTTTTACTTTTTTCTTGGTTTCTATAATACATTGGAACACGAACTGCAGCAGAACGATTTCCCATTCCCCAACAAACATTTACTGGAGCTTCAAAACCCGGTACAAGTCGTTTGTATGAATTTGTAGTGGGATTTGTGATAGCACATAATGCAGAAGCATGATCTAAAATCCCACCTATATAGTATCTACCTTTTTGACTCATCTGTGCTACTGTATCGGCCGGATCAAACATGATGTTTATGTCATCATTCCATAAACTTTGGTGGGTATGCATTGCAGAAGCATTATCACCAAAAATGGGTTTTGGCATAAAGGTAGCAACCTTGTTTTTACGTTTAGCTTTCACTTTAACTATATTTTTTACTGCTACAACACTATCTGCCATGGCTAACATTTCATCATAAACCAAATTAATTTCACATTGACCTGAAGTTGCCACCTCATGATGTTCTGCTTCTATTTTTATTCCAAAACTATTGTAAAGATCATCACAAATATCTTTTCTAAAAGTTTCAAGAGTATCTTTGGGCTGAGCAGGATAATATCCCTCCTTGATATCAATAGCAGTACTCACGTTACCCTTCGCCCAAGGCGATTCCTTTGATTCTATTGCATATCCTGATCCACCGTATGAGTGAGTTGCAGCATATGGAGAAGGATACACGTTTATTGTATCAAAAACAAAAAATTCGATTTCAGGACCCCAATTAGTATGGGTTACACCATATTCTTTTATTTTTTTAGCAGCTTTTTGGGCAATTCCTCTAGAATCTCTATTGTACCGAGTTTCTTCTAAAGTGTTACCCTCATAAAGATCACAAAACAAAATTGCATTTTTTCTATTTCCTTGATCATAATCATTAGGTAAGATCCTAAATGAATTTGGATCTGGCTTTAAAACCATATCAGAATTATTTACAGATTTGAATCCCACTATTGAGCTTGCATCTAATTTTTCTAAGCCATGATCAAAACTTTTCTTATCTATGGCATAACTTGGCATTCCCAGCCTATGTAATTCTCCAAAAATATCTACAAACCAGAGATTAACAAATGTAATATTTTCATCTTGTAAAGCTTTGAGTACTTGATCTGAGTTCAATCAATTTTATAAAAAATTAATTCATTAATAATAGTTGGTATTGATTTTACAATCTTTTTTAATAAAATTGTTAATGAGACATTTTTACGCCATACTTTTGTTCTAATTCATCTTCAAAAAAGAATTTTTTCTCAAATGCAGGTTTTAGATCATCTAACCAAATAGCATTCTCATCATATTTTGCAAAAAATGGTCTTGAAACCCAATCTTCATTTCTTCCTTGTAAGAAACGCAAGGAAAATACTTTTTGTCCATTTACAGTAACAACTCCGTCTACCTGAACTTTACCAGGAGTAGCTGACATGCTTGGACCTCTAACTGTTCTTCCTAATCCGCTAACTTGTTTGTAGGCATTACGAAAAATTTCTTGGGCTTTTGCCAATGGCACACCAAAATAATGCTGAGCTCCTGTATCTCTGACGACAAACATGTAATATGGAATACAACCTAATTGAACTTGTTTTGTCCACATTTTGGCCCACATGTCAGCATCATCATTGATATGCGCTAAAAGAGGTGATTGGGTTCTAATTTGAGCACCAGTAGCTCTGACTTCTTGAATTGCTCGTTTTACAGAATCAGTAGACAATTCAGTTAGGTGGTTAAAATGTGCCATAAAGGCCAAATGGAGTCCACTTTTAGTTATTTTCCTAAATACATCCAGCATAAGGTCAGAGTCATCGTCGGTGAGGAATTTGTAAGGCCAATATGAAAGAGATTTAGTACCAATTCTGATTGTTTTCAAATTTGGAAGTTTTGCTTCAATCAAAGTTTCGATATATTTTGAAAACATCTTAGCTTTCATGATCATTGGATCTCCACCTGTGAATAGCACATCGGTTATTTCTGGATGCTCAATAAGATATTGAACTAATTGCTCCCCTTCTTTCATGGCAAATTTCATTTCATCCATTCCAACAAATTGTGGCCATCTAAAACAAAAACTACAATATGCATGACATGTTTGACTTTGGCTTGGGAAAAATAGACAAGTCTCTTTGTATTTATGTTGCATTCCATACAGTTTTGTTCCATCCTTTAGAGTTGGAACATTTAGTTCCATTTGTCCAGCTGGATGTGGGTTTAACTGTAATCGAATTTCATTTGCGACATTAGCAATTTCTTTTTTATCAGAAGTGTTTTTTAAGGTATTAGCCATTTTTTCAAAATGATCTTGTTTTAGCATTCCTTTTTGCGGGAAAGTTAGAACATACATTGGATCATTTGGTATATTACTCCAATCAATTAATTGTTCAACTACATAATTATTTGCTTTAAAAGGTAATACATTTCCTACAACCTCCATTTCAAATTGTTCCTGCTCAGTGAGTTTTTGTATTTGTGGAATTTCACGAAAATTTGCTAAAGTATAAGATTTTAGTGATGGTTTTTCATCCCATACAGTCTCTTGATAGGTCATTTAATACAATAGTCAGCCACCATTGTTAAAGGTTAAGGAATTTTTAGGCACAAAATAATATTTTAAAACATAGATTTTGATTAAAACAAATATGATAAACTAGCCTAACCTTTGTATTCAAGATATTCAAATCATTTAGAATAGAGAACAGATCATGGCCGAAGAGGATATTTCACAAATTTCAGTCGGACAGTTTGAATCAGTATCTCAATTATTAGCCTCATCAGAGTCACTACAAATTGCTTTCATTGTTATGATAGTAGGAATAATTGCTATTTCTGCTGCATATAGTAAATTTTCTGGATGGGTAAGATCTCAAAAAATATACTATTCAAGACCACATTTATCCAGATTTGTTCGAAAAGCAGTACTTCCATTTTTTGCAATTGCTTTGATATCGTCAACTAATGCTTACATACAGACTTCGGGGTTGTTCAGCCATACTTCAGTAATGGAGGGAGACTTGACTCCAGAAGCCACTTTTGCTAAAATTCTCAATACATTCAATATTTTGGTAATTGGATACACCATT
This sequence comes from Nitrosopumilaceae archaeon, assembly GCA_050050475.1. Classification (GTDB taxonomy): domain Archaea; phylum Thermoproteota; class Nitrososphaeria; order Nitrososphaerales; family Nitrosopumilaceae; genus Nitrosomaritimum. The sequence goes on along the minus strand of JASFUC010000035.1, from coordinate 4,187 downwards.
TCTCATCTTATTCCTATAGCATTAACTAAACGTGAAAAATCAGAACTTGAAAAAGAAGATTTTGATGCTTGGTTTGACTACAGGGGTTTTTCAGATGACAAGGATGATTTGTTTCACAAGTTGTACAAATGGGTTCCGCCAAAATTGGCACCAGAAGAAATACCAGAAAAGGAATTTGAAAAATATCTGAAAACTGAAGAAGGGCTAAAATTTTTAGAAGAATTTCGAACAACCAAAGGTAATTCAATTGGAAGTTATGAAAAATTAGTTAAAGATCCATTTGAAGAATGGAAAAAATCTGAGAGAGTGAAATATCAAAAATATTTTAAAAATTGTATAACAGGAAATAACCAATCTGGTCGAAAGCTGAAACCAGGTGCCAAACCAGAAGAAATATTTCCTATTGATATTTGGCGAGAAGAAAAAAGAATCCATGGTTTCGAACCAATAATACCAAGCTCAAGACCTCCAGGATACGCAAGTAAGAAAAATGAAGGAGTTCCAAAATCTGCAAAACAATTTTTGCCAATAGGAATTTTTGTAGCTACAATTATTGGGATATTAGCTTGGTGGGGAGTAGATTTATTTGTACTAGCAACTGCAACTGGTGGCTTCTCTATTGGAATAGGTTTAGCCTTACAAGATACCATGCAAAACTATTTTGCATATCTTGTTATTAGAAAGGATAAGATTTTTGAAGAAGGGGATAGAGTCCAACTAGAAACAGGATATAATGGATATGTACATAAAATTACGCCTAGAGTTACTTATGTTAGAGACGCATTGTACGAGTCTTTGGCAATAATTCCCACTAGACAATTAGTTTCCTCTCAAATTGTAAACTATACCAAAGAAAACAAGCTAGTTCCAGCAATTGTGAAAGTTGGTGTATCGTATTTGAATAATCCGAGACAAGTAGCATCAATTCTAGTTAAAGTTGGTAAACGGGGAATGAAAGAAATTGTAGATGTAAAGGGTCGTCATCTTGTGCGTCAGAATAGATGTCCATATTTAGATAAAAACAAGAAAAGCTGTGGATGTGATAAAGACCTTCATGTCGATATTACTCAACCCGTAATTAGATTTAATGAATTTAATGACTCATCATTGGATTTTTCAATGTGGCTATATGTCAAAGATTATGGAGCTCAATTCAAGACAAAGACAGATCTTAGAATGATCATGTACGAAGAATTTCAAAAATATGATATTAGAATTCCATGGCCAATTAGAACAATCTATCAAGGGGATGAAAAAAGGGAGAATGAGGAGATTAGTCAGAAAGATGCAGACAGAAATCAAGTCATTGATAAATATGGAATGGGAGACATTGGCCGTGGTGAAGGGGATGAGTAGTTTACTTTTCTCAAAACTTAAGAATCCCATCACTACACGATCTTTTGTTGATTAGTGTAATTGCAGGAAATTCTTCTGAAGAGATAGCAAAAAAACTATCAAAGAAATTAAAAGCAAATTTGGTAAAAACAGAAATTAGAGTATTTCCAGATGGGGAAAGTAAATTTACATTAAAAGGAAAAATATCTAAAGGTAAGATAATTGTAGTTCAATCAATTTTCCCCCCAGTTGATTCTAATCTATTTCAAGCATTATCTCTAATCTCAAAAGCAAAAGAATATTCTTCAGATGTAGTAATTATAGTTCCATATTTGGGATATGCTCGACAAGATAGAGAATTCCTACCCGGAGAAGTAGTCAGTATGAAGGTTCTTGGACAGTTATTCAGAGGAGTTGGAGCATCAAAGGTAATTGTTGTTGATATTCACAGTAAGACCGGATTAAAGCTCTTTAGAATAAAATCTGAAAATGTAACTGCCATTCCAGATTTGGTTGGATATTTTAAAAAATTAGACCTGAAAAATCCTCTAGTGATTTCTCCAGATCAAGGAGGTAAACAAAGGGCAAAGGAATTTGCCAATGAATACAAATCCGAATTTCTGGCCTTAAAAAAACAAAGAGATCGTAAAACTGGCAAAGTTCAAATCAAGACTGAAAACCTAGATGAAGTTCATGGTAGAGATCTGATTATAGTTGATGACATGATTAGTACTGGTGGAAGCATAATAAAGGCCACAGAATTTCTTAAGAAACAAAAATGTAAACGTGTTTTTGTTGCATGTACCCATGCCCTTTTGATTGATAATGCAGAAAAGAAAATTAGAAAAGCTGGCGTTGCAAAAATTATTAGTACAAATACAATTCCGGGAAAAACTTCAATAGTTGATGTTTCAAATACGATTGCAAAGGCAATAAAATAATGCCTGAAAGTTTTTTTATACTAAAAAAAGAAAATTTAGAATTAGCAAAGGATGAAATTGTTGCTATTGCAAAAACATATGATAGATTTGCAAAAGTGAAATCCTTTTCTAATTTAGTAATAATTCAATCTGCTGTAAGTTGGGAAAAAATTGCAAAACGTGCAACCTTTGTTAAATTATCAGGACAGATTTTACGTAAAATGTCGGGTCTTTTTTTGGGTGAAGAAAACTATGAAGTTTTAAAAAATGCAAAAACATTTGCATGTAGAATTGTTAATTTATCTTCAAAACAGTTTGACATTCAGGGATTAGAAAGTTCTATGGGAGATATGATATCAAAATTATCTTCAGCTGAAGTTGATCTAAAAAATCCAGAAATTATAATCTATTTGATATTTACAAACCAACAAAATTTTTTTGGGTTTTCAAAACCTTACAAAAATCCTAAACGCCCAAAAAAAATTAAAAAACACCCACATGAATTAGATTGGAAGCTTGCCAGAGTCATGATTAATTTAATTGGTCTAAAAGAAGGGGAAACTGTTTGTGATCCTTTTTGTGGTACAGGAACAACACTTCTTGAGGCTGAATCTATGGGAATTAAAGCAATAGGAGTTGATTTTGATGAGAAAATGTATCAATTAACAAAAGAAAATTTGGGAGTAAACAAGTTCAATTCAAAAATTATCAAAGGAGATTTTAGTCATTTTACAACTATGGAAGATAAGTTTGATGGAATTGTAACGGATCTACCTTATGGTACAGCCTCTAAAGTTTCTGAAAATCCTCAGGAATTAATAAAAAAATTTGTTTCTATGTTACCTAGACGTAAAAAAATTGCTATTATGTGCAAAAAAGGGTTTGAAAAAAAATTAAAGATGAACCCTTCAAAAATTTATGATATCTATAGGCATAAAAGCTTGACTAGGACAATCCTGATAAAATGAAACTTGTATTTTTAGGAACATCAGCAGCACAACCTACTGAGAATCGCGGATTATCTTGTATATGCTTAGAACGAGAAGGTGAGATACTAATGTTTGATGCTGGAGAGGCAGCACAAATTTCTTATTTAAAATCAGGTTTAGGATGGAATAAAAAAATGAAAATTTTTGTTACACATCTTCATGGTGACCATTGTATTGGAATCTTAGGTCTTCTTCAAACAATGACAATGCAACATAGGACAGAACCTCTAGAAATTTATGGTCCAAAAGGGATTGATGATTTTATATCAGCCAATATTCGAGTGTTAAACTTTGGATTATCATTTCCAATAATGATTTCAATTACATCGGAAGGAAAAATTTTAGACTCAAAATATTATTCCATTTTTGCATGTAAAGCTAGTCATTCCATTACTGCATATTCATATCGTTTTGAAGAAAAAGATAAACCTGGTAGATTTAATCTGGAAAAAGCAAAAGCGTTAGGAATCCCTGAAGGACATTTATGGAATAAATTACAAAACGGCGAACAAATTGAAGTTAATGGGAGAATAATTAAGTCTGAACAAGTTCTGGGGGATAAAAGACCTGGAAAGAAAATTGGGATTTCAGGGGATACTATACCCACTGATGAATTGGAGAAATTTTTTGAAGGGTGTGATTATCTTGTTTTTGATTCGACATTCTTAGATGAAATAAAAGATAAAGCCATTGAAACACATCATTCTACTGCTAAACAAGCTGCAACACTTGGAAAAAAGGCAAGTGTGAAAAATCTAATACTTACTCACTTTTCTGCACGATATAAAGATGAAAAACAACACCTTGAAGAGGCAGAAAAGATTCATGATTCGGTCATTACTGCTAGGGACCTTTTGGAAATTGAAATAAAATAAGATGAAGGAACAAATTGAGGATCAATTAAAAAATGCGCAAAAAGTAGTTTTTGTTACGGGAGCAGGGA